>NZ_JBWKYJ010000010.1:0-85554 GCF_059423685.1 Acidovorax sp. GW460-11-11-14-LB4
CCCCCCAGCCCCCCCGGCGCACCACCTGCAGGGCCGCTCTGACGACGAGCTGGTCTGGTTCCAACGGCGCAGCGTGGTGCAGGCTGCCGCGCTGTGGGTGGCAGGCGGTGGCTGGTCGGCCGCCCATGCGCAGGCGCGCAGCAACATCGTGGAGGTGCGCGGCGATGTGCTGCGCAATGGCGAGCCCCTGACGGCGCAGCACACCATCACCGCCAACGACCGCATCGAGACCGGGCCGGGCGCCAGCCTGGTGTTCTCGGTGGGTGACAGTGCCTTCATGGTGCGGCAGAACTCACGCATGGCGATGGAGAGCGACACCCCCACGGCCGTCAAGCTGCTGCGCCTGCTCAGCGGTGCGGTGGCCACGGTGTGGGGGCGCGGCCCCGACCGGCAGATTGCGCTGCCCACCGCCACGGCGGGCATCCGCGGCACAGGGGTGTATGCCGAGGTATTTGCCGACCAGGACCAGCGCGGCTATCTCTGCAACTGTTATGGCACGGTGGAGCTGACGGCGGGCGGCGAACGCCTGGTGAGCCAGTCCAGCTACCACCAGTCGTTCTGGGCCGAGCCCGCGCCCCGCAATGGCCGGCTGCTGACACCGGCCGGTGCCATCAACCACACGGACGAAGAAATGGAATTTTTGGCGGGGCTGGTCAACCAGCGCACCGCGTGGCAGGTGTCGGGCCGCAAGGGCATCAAGGATGGCAGCGGTGGCGCGGCCGTACCGGCCAATAACTACGGAACCGGCAACTCCTACGGCCCGCCCGGCTCCCGGGACTAGGGCCTGTCCCGCAGCGCACGCGCAGCCATGCCTGCGCGGCGCGCCTTGGGCGGGCGTCACGCGCTGCGCAAGGCATCGCGTCAAACCGTCACACAAACGTCAAACCACTGTCACGGGGCGTTCCTAGGATCGCGGGCTGGACTCCATGCCACCCGCCTACTACGCCTTTTCCAACAAGGCTCCCGGTCGGATCAGGGCGTGGCATGCCCGTTTGCATACCCACTTGGAAACACCCCGAAAATGACCCAACCGACGATGCCCACCCGCCGCAAGGCCCTGCAACTGCTGGCCGGCGTTCCCATGCTGCCGCTCAGCGCCAGCGCCTCGGCCGCACTGCTGACCGCCTGCGGTGGCGGCGACTCCGCCGCGCCCAGCTTTGTGTCGGCCAGCTTCACGTCGATGGCAGCCCCCACCCTGGCCAACGCCGCAGCCATGGCCACCACCACCGTGGGCTCCACGCTCAACATCAAGCTCAGCGACGACTCGGTGCGCTCTTACCAGCTGGCGTACCAGCCGTTCTTCGTGACGGGCGACATGGTGTCCGACGGCAAGGGCGGCACCATCCTGTCGGGTGGCTACTACGACATCAACAACAAGCCCATCATCGACGCCACGGTGGCTGGCAAGGAACGCCAGTACTTCTCGGACTCGCCCGACGGCACCTCGCTGCTGACCGTGGCCAACCCCACCGTGACTGGCCTCAAGGGCAAGGCCGTGTTTGCCGTGGTGCAGTTTGAATACACCACCTGGGCACAAGACGGCAAGACCGACATGTACGGCAAGCTGCCCTCGCCCATTGCCGTGCTGACGCTGGACCAGGACCAGACCACCGGCAAGCTGAGCCTGGTGAAGTACCACAACGTGGACACCTCCAAGGTGCACGGCCTGTGGATCACCTGCGGCGCCAGCCTGTCGCCCTGGGGCACCCACTTGTCGAGCGAAGAATACGAACCCGATGCGTTCAGCATCGCCAGCAACGCCATGTTCAAGGCTTACAGCAAGAACCTGCTTGGCGACGAAACCAAGGCCAACCCCTACCACTACGGCCACATGCCCGAGGTGACGGTGAACCCTGACGGCACCGCCAGCATCAAGAAGCACTTCTGCATGGGCCGCATCTCGCACGAACTGGTGCAGGTGATGCCTGACAACCGCACGGCGCTGATGGGCGACGACGCCACCAACAGCGGCTACTTCGTGTTCGTGGCCGACAAGGAAAAAGACCTGTCGTCCGGTACGCTGTACGTTGCCAAGGTGGGCAGCGGCTTCTCCATCGACCCCAAGGTGGGCACGGCGGCGCCCCTCACCTGGATCAAGATGGGTTCGGCCACCAGCGCCGAGATCGAGAACCTGGCCAACACGCTCAAGCCCACGGACATCATGACCGTGAAGACCACCGACCCGGCCGATGCCAGCTACACCAAGATCGTGGCCAACGGCAAGACCGAGTGGATCAAGCTGAACCCCGGCATGGAAAAGGCCGCAGCCTTCCTGGAAACCCACCGCTACGCCGCCTACCTGGGCGCCAGCCTGGGCTTCACCAAGATGGAAGGCACCACGGTCAACGCCAAGGACAAGATTGCCTACTCTGCGCTGCAGAACATCCAGTCGTCCATGGTGGCAGGCAACGCCGCCAACGTGCCGGGCAACGGCATCTCGGTGCCCAAGCAACTGGTGGCCGGCGCCGTGATGGCGCTGAACCTCAAGGGTGGCCAGAAGGACACCGCTGGCGGCACCATCAACAGCGAATGGATGCCCGTGGACACCAAGGTGCTGCTGGCCGGTGAAGACATCACCGCCGACGCCCTGGGCAACACCGCCAACCCCAACAACATCGCCAACCCGGACAACCTCAAGTTCTCCGAAAAGATGCGCACCCTGTTCATCGGCGAAGACAGCAGCCAGCACGTCAACAACTTCCTGTGGGCCTACAACGTGGACACCAAGCAGCTGTCGCGCGTGATGTCGATCCCCTCGGGCGGCGAGTCCACCGGCCTGCACGCCGTGGACGAGATCAACGGCTGGACGTACATCATGAGCAACTTCCAGCACGCCGGTGACTGGGGCGCCATCCACAGCGTGGTCAAGGACACGCTGGACCCGATGATCAAGGCCAACTACAAGAACAAGAACGGCGCGGCCGTGGGCTACCTGACGGCAGCGGCCAAGCAGCCCAGCCTGAACCAGGCCTGAACTCAGCCTGAGCGAAGGGCCAACAGGGCTGCACCCGGTGCGGCCCGCTTCAAAAACCAACGGGGCCTCAGGGCCCCGTTGTCATTGGCGGCCCCGGCTTGCTATATAAACAATAGCTAACAGGGCATAAGGTACTAGCGCCAGCAGGCGATTTGGCTCAAAACGCGCTATTCGACCACCGTCAGCTTGGCCACCGACAGCGCCAGCCACTTGGTGCCGTGGCGCGGAAAGTTGACCTGTGCACGTGTGTCGTCGCCGGTGCCTTCAATGGCCAGCACCTTGCCCTCGCCAAACTTGGTGTGGAACACGGCAATCCCCGCGCGCAGGCCGTGCGATGGTGCCGCCTTCTGCACAGGCACCGGGGGACTGGCAAACGTCTCGGATTTGAAGCCAAATTGGCCTCTAGCGCTAGATCCATATACGCCACCAGCTCCTGAATTAGTAGCAAAACTGGGCGCATACGAGCCAAAGCCCTGCTGCTTGGGCGTGATCCACTTGAGGGCCGCTTCGGGCAGTTCGTCAAAAAACCGGCTCTTGATGTTGTAGCGCGTCTGCCCGTGCAGCATGCGCGTTTGCGAGTGACTCAGGTACAGGCGCTTGCGCGCGCGGGTGATGGCCACGTACATCAGGCGACGCTCTTCCTCCAGGCCGTCGCGGTCGCTGGCGGAGTTCTCGTGGGGGAACAGGCCCTCCTCCATGCCGCCGATGAACACGCAGTCAAACTCCAGCCCCTTGCTGGCATGCACCGTCATGAGCTGCACAGCGTCCTGCCCAGCCTGGGCCTGGTTGTCACCGGCTTCGAGCGCGGCGTGGGTCAGGAAGGCGGCCAGGGGCGAGAGGGTTTCGCCGGTGTCGGCGTCCACGATGCCGGGCACAGCGGGTTTCAAAGGCTCGTCGAGTACGGGCGCGTTCGGGTCCAGCCCTTGGCTGACCACGCTTTGGGTGAGCGGCGTGCCGTGCTCGTCCAGCGGCAGCGCCACCGCGTCACGGCCAAAGCCCTCTTGCGTGACAAAGCTCTCGGCGGCGTTGACCAGTTCCTCCAAGTTCTCGATGCGGTCGGCGCCTTCCTTCTCGGTGCGAAAGTGCTCCACCAGCCCCGTGGATTCGAGCATCTGCTCGATGATGCCGCGCAGGTTCAGGCCCTGGGTCTGCTCGCGCAGCACATCCACCATGGCCACAAACGCGCCCAGGTTGGCCCCCGCCTTGCCGGGCACGGCGCTCACCGCATCGTGCAACGAGCAGCCCGCGGCGCGGGCCGCGTCCTGCAGCACCTCGATGCTGCGCGCGCCAATGCCGCGCGGAGGAAAGTTGACGACGCGCGTGAAGCTGGTGTCGTCGTGCGGGTTCTCCAACAGGCGCAGGTAGGCCAGCGCATGCTTGATTTCGGCACGCTCAAAAAACCGCAGGCCGCCGTACACACGGTAGGGGACGCTGGCATTGAACAATGCCGATTCGATCACCCGGCTTTGCGCATTGCTGCGGTAGAGCACGGCAATCTCCTTGCGCTCAAAGCCGTCGTTGCGCACCAACTGCTTGATCTCATCGACCATCCACTGCGCCTCGGCCAGGTCGGAGCTGGCTTCGTACACGCGCACGGGCTCGCCCGCGCCCTGCGTGGTGCGCAGGTTCTTGCCCAGGCGGCGGCTGTTGTGGCTGATGAGGTGGTTGGCCGAGTCGAGGATGTTGCTGTAGCTGCGGTAGTTCTGCTCCAGCTTGATCTGGCGCTGCACATCGAACTCGCGCACAAAGTCGGTCATGTTGCCGACGCGGGCGCCACGGAAGGCATAGATGCTCTGGTCATCGTCGCCCACGGCGATCACGCTACCGCGCGCCTCGTAACGCCCGCCCACGTCGTTGCCCGCCAGTTGCTTGAGCCAGGCGTACTGCAGCTTGTTGGTGTCCTGGAACTCATCGACCAGGATGTGCTGGAACCGGCGCTGGTAGTGCTCGCGGATCGGGTCGTTGTCGCGCAGCAGCTCGTAAGACCGCAGCATCAGCTCGCCGAAGTCCACCACGCCTTCGCGCTGGCATTGCTCTTCGTACAGCTGGTAGACCTCGACCTTCTTGCGGGCGTCGCTGTCGTGCGTGGGCACGTCGCCGGGACGCATGCCTTCTTCCTTGCAGCTGGCGATGAAGTACGACAGCTGCTTGGGCGGAAAGCGCTCCTCGTCCACGTTGTGGTGCTTGCACAGGCGCTTGATGGCCGAGAGCTGGTCTTGCGTATCCAGGATCTGGAACGACTGCGGCAGCCCCGCTGCCTTGTGGTGCGCGCGCAGCAGCCGGTTGCACAGGCCGTGGAAGGTGCCAATCCACATGCCACGCACGTTGACCGGCAGCATGGCCGACAGGCGGGCCACCATCTCCTTGGCAGCCTTGTTGGTGAATGTGACGGCCAGAATGCCGCCGGGCGTGGCGTAGCCGTTTTGCAGCAGCCAGGCAATGCGGGTGGTCAGCACCCGGGTCTTGCCCGACCCCGCCCCCGCCAGGATGAGCGCATGGCCTGCGGGCAAGGTCACCGCAGCCAGTTGTTCATCGTTCAGGTGGGCCAGAAGGGGGGATGCGGCCGAGGGCGCACCGGAGTGTGGGGGCACCAGGGCATCTGGCACACCCGAAAACGGGTCTTGTGGGAACATCCAGCCATTGTAGAAAGCACCCTGCCCCACGCCGCCTCGCACCATGAAAAACATTGCCCTCCCCCTGGCCAGCCTGTGGCTGGCCCTGGCGCACGCCCCCCAGGCGATGGCCCAGGCCAGTTGCAGCAGCGACGGCACCCCCAGGCCTGTGGCCGTGTTCGAGCGCTTCATCAGCGCCGACTGCGAGTCCTGCTGGAGCGATGCGGCCACCCCGGCACCGTCAGCCAAGGCAGGTGCCGTGGTGCTGGACTGGATCGTGCCGGGCAAGGCGGGCGACGACGCCCCCCTGTCGGCTGCGGCCTCGACCGACGCGCTGCCCCGCCTGCAAGCCCTGGGGCGCAAGCCCCCCATCTCCACCGATGTGTACGTCACCCCGGTCGGTTTAGCCGCGCGTGGCCGGTTGCGTGTGGCCCATGGGGTGGCGTTCAATGACTATGTGGGCACAGGCATCGCCTTCACCCCCTCCCCTGCGGCGCCACAGCGCACTGCGGCTGCCACGCCCCTCGCCTTTTACCTGTTGCTGGTAGAGGCCATACCCGCAGGTACTGACGGCACCGTTGTGCCCCGTTACATCGTACGCAATCAGTTCGAGGGCGCCTGGCCCCAGGCCCAGCGGCCCGCACGCAGCAAGGGCAAGCCGTGGGCATGGATGGAAACCCGCTCCATGCGCATCCCCGATGGCGCACAGGCCGACAGGCTGCATATGGTTGGCTGGGTGCAGGATGCCTCGGGCAGCATCGTGGCGGCCGCCCAATCCGTATGCAGGTAATACCGGTGGCGTTATGACGGCCCTTTGGCAGGCGGGTAGAATCAAGCACCGGGCCCAAGTTTCTTGACGCCCGGTTTTTTGTGCCCGCGCTCAGCAGGGTTCGGAGTGACTGTCACGTCCACTCCCGCAAAGCCGGTCTGACAGCCAAGCGCCCACCGCCGTCGAAATCGTTTGGCGGCGTCCCTTTATGGAGCTTGGAATCTCATGGAAATCTTCGACTACGACAACATCCTGCTGCTGCCCCGCAAGTGCCGCGTGGAAAGCCGCTCGGAATGCGACGCCAGTGTGGAGCTGGGCGGTCGCCGCTTTCGCCTGCCGGTGGTGCCCGCCAACATGAAGACCGTGGTGGACGAAACCATCTGCACCTGGATGGCGCAGAACGGTTACTTCTACGTCATGCACCGCTTTGACCTGGACAACATCCAGTTCGTCAAGGACATGCATGCCAAGGGCTGCTATGCATCGATCTCGCTCGGTGTGAAGCAACCCGACTACGCCACCGTGGACCAGCTGGTGGCACAGGGCATCACGCCCGAGTACATCACTATCGACATTGCCCATGGCCATGCTGACAGCGTGAAGAACATGATCGGCTACCTGAAAAAGCACCTGCCGCAGTCGTTTGTGATTGCTGGCAACGTGGCCACGCCCGAAGCCATCATCGACCTGGAAAACTGGGGCGCCGACGCCACCAAGGTGGGCGTGGGCCCGGGCAAGGTGTGCATCACCAAGCTCAAGACCGGTTTTGGCACGGGCGGCTGGCAGCTGTCGGCCCTCAAGTGGTGTGCCCGCGTGGCCACCAAGCCCATCATTGCCGACGGGGGCATCCGCAGCCACGGTGACATTGCCAAGAGCATCCGCTTTGGCGCCAGCATGGTGATGATCGGCTCGCTGTTTGCGGGCCACGAGGAATCACCCGGCAAGACGGTGGAAGTGGACGGCGCGCTGTTCAAGGAGTACTACGGCTCGGCCAGCGACTTCAACAAGGGCGAATACAAGCATGTCGAAGGCAAGCGCATCCTGGAGCCCATCAAAGGCAAACTGGCCGAAACGCTCATCGAGATGGAGCAGGACGTGCAAAGCTCCATCAGCTACGCGGGCGGCACCAAGCTGATGGACGTGCGCAAGGTGAACTATGTGATCCTGGGCGGCGACAACGCAGGCGAACACCTGCTGATGTAACCCCCCGGGCGCGAGCCGCCGCCCGGTTAGGAGAACCTGTTCTCAGGCCCGCAGCAGGTTCTGCGCCATGTGGTGCAGGTCATGCCCGGGCTTGGCCAGGGCATCGACGATGCTGAAGTGGTTCAACCCCGGCAAGGCCACGCTGCGGGGTACAAAATGGCTGCCCCAGGCATCCTGCATGAGCTGGTTCTGGCGCAGGAACTCGGGGCTTTCATCCGCCCCGACGGCGCAATACAGCGTGCCGGTGGGCGGCTCCAGCAAGCGCGCGGGGCTGCATTGCAGCACCTGCTGTTCGGTCAGGTGCAACACCGACTGGTACATGGGCGTGTGCATGATGGGTTCCAGGTCGTGCACCCCCGAGATCGACAGCACATTGCGCACCAGGCCATCGGGCAAGCCCTTGCCGATCAGGGGCCACACGCTGGTGAGCAGCAGGGCCGCCAACTGCCCGCCCGCCGAGTGCCCCGCAACGGTGATCCGCCGGGGGTCGCCACCATGGGCGGCGATCTGGTGCCAGACCCAGCCCAGCGCCTTTTCCATCTGCCGCGCGATGTGAGGAATGGTCACCGGCGCGTCCGGGGTGCCCGGGCACAGCGCGTAGTTCACCACCACCACACAAAACCCGGCCTGGGTGAAAGGCGGCGCGATGAAAGAGTGATCCGATTTGTCGAGTGACCGCCAGTAACCGCCGTGGATGAACACCAGCACGGGCACCGCCCCACCCCCGGCACGGGCGGACGGAAACACGTCCAGGGTTTCCCCGGCACCCGTGCCATAGGCCACATCCAGCGCACAAGGGACAGTGGCTCGCACCTGGGCAGAGTCTTGAGCCCAACGCTCGAAGTAGTCCATGTGGTCAGGGACCAGGGCGCGGTTGTTGTACATGCGCTCCAGCCAGGCAGGGTCGTACAGGGGCAAGGTCATGGGCAAGGGTCTCCGAGTTATGTGGGCTGCCTTCGGTGCCATACCGCAGACCGGCCAACAGGCTCGGCAGACGCAGGAACGGCGCTGGCGCTGCAGAATCATCTGGCCAATCGCCATACGCTGCAAGCTCCGTGACAGACTGGAGCGCCAAAAAGGCACATGATGACAACAGAGACGCCCTTGAATTCCTCTTTGCAGCAGAACAACGCCATGACCACCACACCGCTTCGCATCGCCGTTCTTGGCATTGGCATGATGGGGTTGCCCATGGCCAGGCGGCTCAGCGAAGCAGGCCACAGGGTGCACGCGTGGAACCGCACCCGCGCCAAAGCAGAACCGCTGGCGCAATGGGGTGTCACCGTGCACGGCAACCCTGCCGATGCCGTCAAGGACGCGGACATTGTCATCAGCCTGCTCGAAAACGGCCCGGTCGTGGGCCAGGTCCTGTTTGAGCACGGCACAGCACAGGCCATGCGCCCAGGTGCTCTTTTCATTGACATGGCCTCCATTCAGCCCAGCGAGGCGCGCGACCACGCAGCCCGCCTGGGCGAGCTGGGCCTGACCCACCTGGATGCACCGGTATCTGGGGGCACCGTTGGCGCCGAAGCCGGCACTCTGGCCATCATGGCCGGCGGAAGGCCCGAGGACTATGCCCGCGCCCAGCCCGTGTTTGCCTGCCTGGGGCACGCCACGCATGTGGGGCCACACGGTGCCGGGCAGCTGGCCAAACTGGCCAACCAGATGATCGTGGGCATCACGATTGGCGCCGTGGCCGAAGCGCTGCTGTTTGCCGCCAAGGGTGGTGCCGACATGGCCAAGGTCCGCGAGGCCATTAGCGGCGGTTTTGCCGACAGCCGTATCCTGCAACTGCATGGGCAGCGGATGGTGGAACGCGACTTTGCCCCCAGGGGCCGGATGGCGGTCCAACTGAAGGACATGCGCAATGCGTTGGCCACCGCCCGGGAAACAGGTTTCGACGCCCCCATCACTGCCCTGTTTGAGGCCTTGTATGCCGAAGGTGTGGACCACGGCCTGGGCGAGCTGGACCACAGCGGCCTCTTCGTCGAGCTGGCCAGCCGCAACGCAATGCAATAATTTTTGAGCACGACTTGCAGAGTGTCCAAAAACTAGTGCATAATTCGAGGCTCTGCAGCGATGCAGACAAATTTTAAAGATTTGGGTTCTTAGCTCAGTTGGTAGAGCAGCGGACTCTTAATCCGTAGGTCGAGTGTTCGAGTCACTCAGGACCCACCAAATCAAGCCGCAAGGCACAAAAAGCCTGCTACCCATAAGTAGCAGGCTTTTTTGTTTCCAGACCGATTGTTTCTCCGCTCGCGGCAACCCGGCCCCATGGCCCGGAGAGTCGTCCGCCGGCAGCACCATCGTCTGGCCGCCTGGGGCCCACGGCCCCGGTGTCCACCTTCCACGGGTGGCAACGGATGTGTCTTTGCAAGAACCACCGCGTGTTCTGTCCGCCGTCAGCCCGCCAGGGAGCATGCCATCCGCCATGCCATGGTGACCAGCCAGAGCTACAGACGCGCACCGTTTTTTCGAACCATGAATCCAGGCACTTACTCTTCACGTACCTGCTGCAGTCGGGCAACAACACTGCTGGCAAAGCAATTGCAAACAAATGTCCTGCGGAGCGGCACAACCCGGCCCCATCGATACACTTTGTCATACAAGTGACACCACCCAGGCATGGGTCCGATGCGCCCATCCTTCAGGTACGAGCCAGCAAAAAAGAACACTGTGAAATCCACATCTGCAACCCGCGCGCTCCCTCTTTTTGTCGCGCTGATCACTGCCGGGCTGATCTCAACCCCCGCCCCGCAAGCCAATGCCCAGACCAGCAAGGCCCGTAGCGCTGCGGCCAAAGAAAAGGCTCTGACCCGCCAGGAGCGCGAGTCAGCCCGGGCAGTGCAGGCCAACGACAGCGCGATCGGAGCCAGCCCATCGGACACTCCTACGCTGCCCGCACGGCAATGGAAAGTCAGCCTCAAGGAACTGGGCGTGGGGCGCCCTGTTTCTTTGCGAGGCGTGGAGAGTGAGGCCAGTGTGGGTGTGGGGGTGCGGCGCGACGAGATCGTCGAAGCCGCCAAGCTGCGCCTGACCTTCACACTGTCACCTGCGCTGATCCCGTCACTGTCGCATCTCAAGCTGATGCTCAATGACGAAACCCTGCAGACCGTGGTGCTGGACAAGGAGCGCCTGGGCACCCCGCAGACGGTCGAGCTCAATATCGACCCGCGCTACTTCACGGATTACAACCGGTTCCGCTTCCAGTTCATCGGCCACTACACGATGGAATGTGAGACGCCAACCCATTCCAGCCTGTGGGCAACCATCAGCAACGACAGCCAGCTGGAGCTTTCGTTGCGGCAGATCCCTCTGCGCAATGACCTCGCGCTGCTGCCTGCGCCGTTTTTCGACCCCCGGGACAACCGCCCCGTCAAGCTGCCGTTTGTGTTCGGCAATCAACCCAGCACCGGTACGCTCAAGGCGTCAGGCTCCATCGCCAGCTGGATTGGCATGCTGGCAGGCTACCGAGGCAACCAGTTCCCGGTGCTGGAAAACCAGCTGCCCCGCTCGCACGCCGTGGTGCTGGCCACCAACAGCCACCGTCCCGCGTTCCTGCAGGACATGGCACCTGTGACCGAGCCCACGATCTCGATGGTCAACCACCCCGAAGTGCCAGGCGCCAAACTGCTGCTGGTGCTGGGCAAAGACGATGTTCAGCTACAGATGGCGGCAGATGCCCTGGCCCTGGGGAAAGCGGTTTTGTCCGGGCAAACCATTGCTGTCAAATCGCTGGACTATCCCGCGCTGACCAAGCCCTATGACGCCCCTCGCTGGATCACCACCCAGAGGCCCGTGAAACTGGCCGAGCTGGTGGGCAGTCCTTCGGACCTGCAACTGCGCGGCACGGTGCTCAACGACACGGTGAACATCTACACCCGCATGGCCCCGGACCTGTTCACCTGGAACGCCAAGGGTGTGCCGCTGGACCTCGCCTACCGCTACACCCCCAGCAGTGTCTCGGACCATGGCAGCCTGAACATCTCCATCAACAACCAGTTCATCCAGTCCTATCCGCTGCAGTCGCGGGATGACCGCACCAGTGGCAAGAACACGGTGATGCTGCCCCTGTTCGATGACGGGAACGCCCAGAACCGTTCGGACCTGAAGATTCCTGCCTTCATGATTGGCGGCGACAACCAGCTGCAGTTCGCATTCCAGATCCCGCCCAACGACCTGGGCCGTTGCAAGTCCGCGCCGCCCACCGAACTGTTTGCGGCCATTGATCCGCAGTCCACCATCGACCTCACGGGTTTTCGCCACTACCTGGCCATGCCCAATCTGGCGGCCTATGCCAACAGCGGCTTTCCGTTCACCCGGGTGCCCGACCTGGCCCAGACCTCCATCATCTTGCCCAACCAGCCCAGCACCGCAGACATCGAGGTCTTCCTGACCTCCGTAGGCCGCATGAGCGCTTCCACCGGCTATCCAGGCACCCGCTTTCAGCTGCTGCGCGCCGCAGACGCCAACAAGGCGGGTGACACGGACATCCTGATCGTGTCGCAGGCCGACGCCGATGGTTTGCTGGAGCAGTGGAAGAACCACCTGCCAGCCCTGCTGGCCGCTGGCGCCCGGTCGGTGCAGCCCCTGGAACGCGCACTGGGATCGTTCATTGAACTGTTCAACCTGGAATCCGAACACCGTCTGTCCGCCTCTGGCGGGCAAGCCGTGCTGCAAGGCACAGGGCCGCTGGCAGCAGTCACCGGCTTTGAATCGCCCTTGCACAGTGGTCGCAGCGTGGTGGCGCTCACCGCCACTGACAAGGAAGCCATGGGGCTGCTGAGCCAGAGCCTGAACGATGCGGGCAAGATCAAGAGCCTGCGCGGAGATCTGGGCCTGATGCGCGGCGACGCCATCGAAAGCTTCCGCATCAAGCCTGTGTACTACGTGGGCGACCTGCCTTGGTGGCAACGCCTGTGGTTCCACCTGCACAGCCACCCCTTGCTGCTGGCCTTGGCGGGCATCGCCACAGGCCTTCTGCTGACCTTTATCGTTTATGGCGCCTTGCGCACCATGGCGCGCCGCCGACTGGCATCCCAGCATGACTGAGTCCCTTCGTCGGCGCACGGCCCTGCAGGCTGGCGGCGGTGCTGCACTGCTGTCCTGGCTGCCAGGCCTTCGCGCGCAGCCCCAATCCACGGCAGAACGCCCCGGGTGGCCCGCCTGGGAAGCGTTCAAGGCGCAGTTCATCAACGAAGGCGGCCGCGTCATCTCGGATGATGCGGGAGGAGGACAGACCTACTCCGAAGGTCAGGCATACGCCTTGTTCTTTGCCTTGGTGGCCAATGACCGAACCACCTTCGACAAGCTGCTGCGCTGGACGGAAAACAACCTGTGCGACGGCGATATGACCGCCCGCCTCCCGGCCTGGCTATGGGGTAAACGCCCCGATGGCACTTGGGGTGTCATCGACAGCAACGCCGCCTCGGACGCCGACCTCTGGATGGCCTACGCGCTGGGCGAGGCAGGCCGCCTGTGGAACGTGCGCACCTACCGCGCACTCTCTGCCTTGCTGGCGGCCCGCATCCTGCGTGAAGAAACCGCGCAACTGCCCGGCCTGGGACTGACCCTTCTGCCAGCGCCCCAGGGCTTTGCACAGAAGGACGGACGCTGGCGCCTGAACCCCAGCTACATGCCCATGCACCTCATGCACTGGCTGGCAGCAGAGGACCCCCAGCCCGAATGGAAGCAACTGGTGGACAGCTCGCTCAAGGTCATCCAGGGCGCTTCACCCAAGGGCTTCACGCCCGACTGGACCGTGTACGACCCTAAGCAGGGCTTTCTGGTGGATGACAAGGGCAAGGAAAAAGGCCAGGGCAGCTACAACGCCATCCGCGTCTATCTGTGGGCGGGCACGTTGCACGCCAACGCTCCCGGTCGCAAGGCCTTGCTGGATACCCTGCAGCCTATGGCACGCTTCGTGCGCGAACAGGGATACCCGCCCGAGTCCATCGACATCCTGACAGCCCAAGCCTCGGGCCCCGCCCCCTCCGGGTTCTCGGCTGCAGTCCTGCCATTTTTGCGGGCAGTGGGCGACGACCGCACCCTGCAATCGCAGCGCATGCGCCTGGAGGCCCGCCCCTTGCGTCCCACGGCCTACTACGAGCAGGTGCTCGGCTTGTTTGGGCTGGGCGCCATGGAGGGGCAATATCGCTTCACTGCAAACGGCCAACTCACTGTGCGATGGAAACCGTGAAACGCCGTACACACCGCTGGCTCCCCTCCCTGACCTTGCTCGCCGCCGCCTGCCTGCCCGGGCAGCACGGCGTGCACGCCAGCACCCCACCCGCCATCGAAGCTGAGCTGCTCAGCGGCGCCCGCCTGTGGGCCAGCAAAAACCGGCCGGATATGGCCCGCCAGCTGGTGGACAAGCTGCTGGCCATGGACCCGAACTCTCCCGAAGGGCTGGCGACGCTGGGCGACTTGGCGCTGCGCGAAAAGAAAAGCGACGAGGCCCAGCGCGTGCTGGCCACCTTGCGCGCACGCCACCCCGGCCATGTGCTGACCCAGGAACTGGAAACCCTGGTACGCGTGTATGGCCCCGACCGCGAAAAACTGGCCCAGGTGCGCTTGATGGCGCGCGCAGGCCGCAAGGCCGAGGCCGCCGACTTGGCGCGCGAGCTGTTCCCGCAAGGCCCGCCCACGCTCGGCGGACTGGCGCTGGAATACCACCAGATCATGGGCTCCACCGCCAAGCAGAGCACCGAATCCCAGCGCCAGCTGGCCAGGCTGTACCAGCAAACCGGGGAGTCCCGCTACCGGCTGGCACAGCTGGAGCTGCGCATGTACCAGGGGGGCAACCCGACGGCCGTGGTGCAGGAGATCGAGGCCCTGGCAAAGCAGCCCGATATCAATGCCCAGCAGCTGCAAGACCTCTGGCGCCGCGCCCTGGACCGGCTGGCCAACACCCCAGCGAACCTGCCCCGCGTGCGCGCATTTCTGCAGCGCTACCCGGCTGATAGCGCCATGGTGGAACGATTGGCCGCCATGCAACAGGCGGTCGAGCGCGCAGAGCGCGCGGCCCGCGACCCCGCCAACATCGCCCGCCAGGCAGCGCGTACTGCCCTTGACCAAGGTGATATGGAGTTGGCGGAAGAGCAGATCCAGGCGACGCTGGCTTTGCGCCCCCAGGACGGAGAAAGCCTGGGAAACCTGGGATTGATCCGCCTGCGCCAAGGCCAGCATGCACAGGCGCAGGACCTCTTCAGCCAGGCCTATGCGCTCACACGCCAGAGCCGCTGGAAGGACTTGCAGGCCACTGCCAGATTCTGGGGACTGCTGCGACAGGCCGACAGAGCCGTCGAACAGAACGAACTGGTCACGGCAGCCAGCCTGGCCGAACGCGCGCTGCAGATGCAACCCCAAAGTGCTGACGCATTGACCACCCTGGCGAGCATTCGCGACCTGCAAGGGGACCATGCGCTGGCAGAGAATTTCTACCAACAAGCCATCCAACAGGAGCCCAACAGCACCTCCGCCATCAAAGGCCTGGCAAGTCTCTATGCCCGCACCGGGCGGGTGACCAAAGCGCTGTCCCTGCTGGCCGAGGCTGCCGCACGTGACACCACACTCTCAGAAAAACTCGCCAGTGCCCAGGCCGACGTGCTGGTGGCCCAGGCGGAGGACGACCTGCAGGCCCAGCGCCTGGGCCCCGCACTGCGTGCCTTGGAGTCGGCAGTGGTACTGACCCCCGACGATGCTTGGATAAGACACCGCCTCGCGCGTATTTACATACGCCTGGGCCGCCCCCAAGAAGCACTGCACGCCATGGATGAGGGTGTGGCGCGTATTCCGTCCGGCGCCGTCGGTGCCGAGATGTTGTATGCCCGCGCCCTGATACGTTCTGCCCTGGACGAAGACAGCGCTGCCCTCGCGGACATGCAGCGGATACCCTCCGCCGATCAGACAGACGCCATGCGCTCGCTGGTGCGGCGCTCTCAGGTCAAGTCGCTCGTCACTCAGGCCCTGAAACCCCTGCCGGCAGCTGAAGTCGAGGCACTGCTACAGCAAGCGGAACGGACAGCAGGCAATGAAGCAGACCTGCTCTACAGCGTTGCCAATGCCTGGTCTCGCCGCGCACAGCCCGCGCGGGGCGTGGCAGTCTTCCATCGCCTGGCAGCGCGTGTCCCCACGCTGGCGCCAGACACGCAGCTGGACTACGCACAGCTGCTCAACCGGGCGGAGGACGATGCCGGCCTCGCCGAGCAATTGCCTCGTCTGCTGCAAGCCAAGGGCTGGAGCGCCGAGCAAGAAAGCCGGCTGGTAGCGCTGTATGCAGCGCACCAAGAGCGGCTCATCGAGAAGCAGCGGCAGGCCGGACGTACCAACGAAGCCTCGCGCCTGGCACGCCAGGCGACACCCCTGCCGGACACACTCTCCACACCACGCCAACGCAGCCTGGCCCAGGCACGGTTGCTCATGGCTGCAGCCGAATATGCCGATGCCGCCCAGTTGCTCAAGCCTTTGGCATCCGCACAACCGGATGATCTGTCTGTTCGCATGGCGCTGGCGGACACCCTGTCACGACTGCAGGACACCGGAGACCGGCGGGCTGCGGCCAATGAGGCCGACTGGTTGAAAGACCGCATCCCTCCGAGCGATGTGGGGCAGCAACTGGCACTGCTACGCATCTGGCAACGTATTGGCCGCATGGACGAAGCGCGTGCATTGGCGACCCGTCTGCTGGACGGTTTTCCGCAAGACAGTGACGTGCTGCTGCATGCAGCGCGCCTGGAGCGGGCCAACCGCAACTACGCACAGGCCATGGTGTTCTTCCGCACTGCGCTCATGCTGGAGACGCGCGGAAAGATCGCCCCCCCTGCTGCAACGGCCCCAGAAAGCCAGGCCCCGGTGCCGATTGATTCCGACCGACCACTGGCTCTCCAGCAGAGTTACACACTGTCCGTCCCCGCCGACCCGGCCGTCGTTGCCAAGATCCAGGGCGAGATCGATGCCATCGAGGCACGGCGCCAGCCGCGAATCGAAGCGGGACACCAGGCGCTGAGCAAGCGCTCCACGGACGGAATCTCCAGCCTGCGCGGCTGGGAACGTCCTGTGGTGGCGTGGATGCCGCGTGGCTACGACGGGCACTATTTCTTGCACGTGGATCGGGTACAGCTGGATGCGGGCGATCTCCCCGCCGATGGTCCAGACCTGCTCACTTACGGGCAGGTGGCGGCACTACCACCGGGGTCCTCCTTTGCCACCGAGCGACGCCAACGGGGCCAGGGCACCAACCTGGGTTTCGGCTATGTGGGAGACGATGTCCAGTGGGACATCGGAACCACTGGGGTTGGATTTCCGGTGACCAATGTCGTAGGGGGCCTGTCCAAAACCGGCGATCTGGGCCGCTACAGCTACAAACTCGAAGCGTATCGGCGCCCCATCACTGGCAGCCTGCTGTCGTACGCAGGGGCGCGCGATCCCATCACAGGCCAGGTATGGGGCGGCGTGGTAGCAACGGGCGCTGCAGGCCGTCTTTCTACCGACATTGGGCCCTACAGCACCTCGCTGAGCCTGAGCCTGGCCGCCCTCACCGGAAAAAATGTGGCAACCAATACCCGCGCCCAGCTGCGCTGGGCACTGGACCGCGATGTATGGCGCCACAGCGATGGCGTCGTCAACCTGGGTGTTGCCGTCTCAGCTTGGCACTATGGCAAAGACCTGTCCGAATTCAGCTTCGGCCACGGCGGCTACTACAGCCCACGCAACTACGTATCCGTCGCCCTGCCACTGGAATGGAGTGGACGCCGCGGCGCACTGACCTGGCTGGCACGCGGGTCCGTCTCTGTATCGCGCAGTAGCAGTGGCGACAGCGACTATTTTCCGCAGAGCGCACTCCTGCAGGCCCTGGCGCGTGCCCGGCTGGCGGCCGACGGTGGCGTTCCGGTGTACGCGGGCAGTTCGGGTTCGGGTTTCGGGCGTTCGTTCCGGGGGGCACTGGAATACCAGGTCACGCCCCATCTCGCACTGGGAGCACAGCTGGAGCTGGATCGCTCGGCCTACTACGCGCCCACCAATTTCATGGTGTATGGCCGCTACCGCTTTGAGCCCGGGAACGCTCCACTGGACAACCGCCCACGGCCGGTGCAGACCTATTCCAGCTTCTGACATGTCCTCTGCCGCTTCATCCCCACGCAAGAGCCCACCCGCAACAGGTGTGCTGCACGCGCTCGCCAAGCGCCTTTGGCCCTCTTTGGGTACAGCCAGCGCCATCCAGCGACCGACAAGCATCGGCATCGCAGGCCTGCCAGACGGCATTGGCCAGTTGCCATCCCATGTGCCCGTCTCTCTGGTTGCCGCCGACAGCCGAAGTGCCGCGGCATGGTTCCCCGCGCTGATCGAAGACGCTTTGGCCGCTGGCCCCTTGGGGCTGGTGGCGTCCAGAACACAGTGGCTGGACGAATTGCTGGAGTACCCCGAGTTGCGAGCGGCTTACCGCGCTGGTCGGCTGAAGCTCTGGGTGCTATCGCCTGGGTTGCAGGCGCAAGTACAGCGCCATGGACTCAGTCCACTCGTGCAGGAGCTTGAGCGGACCGGCCTGCTGCCACAGCATGCACTGTATCTGTGCGACGCACAGAACCTGCTGTCCGGACTGAACGTTGCCCAACTCGCACATGTCAGCGACCAGCTCAGCGCCCTGTGCCGTCAACGGCAGCGCCCGGTGGTACTGGGGTTCACCCCACCGCTGGATGCCACCGCCTTTTTGCCAACGCTGCGCAACCTGTGCCAGATGTCCATGCACATCGCCACCTTGCATGCCGACGCTGACCGCTGGCGCCTGAGCCTGGACCGCTGGGGTTCGGATACCGGGGCGCTGTTTCAGACCGGCTTTGGCCTGGTGCAAGACGCCAGCACACACCGACTGACTGCCGACGGCACGCGCACCCAAGGCGCCACCCCCGAACTGGTCACTGCAGCCGACCAATGGGGCGTGCTGGCAACCCGGGCATCGGTGGAGGGGCAACGCGGTATCCCTGGCCACTGGCGCATCGTCGATGGGCTGGAGGACATCGAAGTGGCTGCTGCGACCTGCGTGGCCTCCACGGTGCTGATCGACGCGGGCTCTGCGGGCGATTTTGAATCCCGCGCACGCTTGGTGCACCACCTGCGTCTCTCGCGCCCCCCAACGCTCAAGATCGTGGTGCGCGAGAACCTCGGCAAGTTGCGCACCCACAGCGAGCAGGCACTGCTGCAACTGGGCGCCAGCGCGGTGGTCTACAAAGAGGTGGGTTTCTCGCGACTGCTGCAACTGCTGCAGGACATCAACGCTCAGAGCCACACCCGCAAAGTCCACCCCGACTACGCTCAGGCGCTCGACAGCTTCATGCCCCCCCGCGAGCGGGGCTACCAGGCCCCGGGACGATTCTGTACGTTGGTACGCGGCATGCTCGACCGCACCCATGACATTGGCCTGTCGCACAGTCTGGTACGGCTCAACATGCTGGACCGGATGCCGCACCTCGATGCTTTGCGCGCCTGCCACACCTCGCGCGATGGCGACTTGTTCACGGCCGACCACGAAGCGATCTACGTGTTCCTGTTCGCCTGCCGGGAGCCCGATGCAGAGCTGGCACTGCAACGGGTATTCGCGCTGCCGCTGACCCAACTTTTCACTTCGCAAGCTACGGACTGCTCAGCGCCAGGCATACGCGCGATGACTGAACAATTGCAAGAATCCCTGCGCAAGGGCGTACCTGACTACAGTGCCATCTTGGCAGCAGTCAGCGCCCCCACACCTGCCGCCCTGGAGGCTCCTCCTGCCACGCCCTTGGCGCAGTTAAGAGAGGATGCGCTGGCACTGCCAAAGCACACCAACATAGAGAACCAACAGTCCGCGGCCTCGCCGCTCGTTGTGACAAGACCGCAAATGCGACCACGCCCTATCGGACAGCGCGCCGCGCCGCGCCCCCTTGGAAGGACGTCTGCATGACGGCATGGATGCTTGTTTACGTGCTGCTGGGTGTCTTGCTGGCTTGGCCGTGTGGTTGGCTGCTGCGCCGCGTGCTGAAGGCGCGCCAGCCGTTACGCTGCGTGCAGCCCTATCGGCCAAACCTTCCGCAAAGCGAATCGCCCATTACCCCAAAAGGTGGGATGACCAAAGCCCCATGAACAAAGAGTTTGCATGCGCGTGATTGCTGTCGTTTCGCCGCTCGGCGGGTCCGGGCGCACCACCATGGTCGCCCACCTGGCGTCCATTGGTGCCCGTCAAGGCCAGCACACCTTGGCCGTAGAACTCTGCGCCCAGAATCTGCTGGGCATACACCTGGGCATGCCCCGCCCCGCCAGTCAGGGATGGGCAGCACTTGCTGCCACAGGCTCTTGGTGGGCAGACGGCAGCTTCGACAACACGGACGGCGTCTGCGTTCTGCCCTTTGGCCCAGCGGCACCAGAAACCATCACGACGCTCCACCAGTTGCTCGCTGCCAACCCACAGTGGCTGCAAGACCAGTTGGAACTGCTCGACGTGCCAGAGGATTGCACGATACTGCTGGACACACCGCAATGGCCTTCGCCGCTGGCCCAGGCAGCGCTGCGCTGCGCAGATGCGGTGTTGGTGGTCATGGAAGCGTCTGCGCGCGGATGTGCCAGCACGGACGCCGTACGCGCCATGCTGCAGGCGTCGCCAGCAACGCCCAACGTGCAGGGCATCGCAGTCACGCGTTTTGACCCGCGCCGCGTATCGCAACGGGAGGCGCTCAGCACATTGCGCCAGCAGTGGGGAAGCCAATTGCTGCCCTATACCGTGCATGAAGACGAGAACCTTTCACGTGCACTGGCCGCATCGCAATGCGTGAACGGCATGGCACCGCATGCACAGTCCGCGCACGATCTCCAGGGCATCTTCCATTGGCTGTCGGCAGTGCCTCCGTTGGCGCCGCTGCCTGCGCCCGCAGCTGGAGTGGTTGCACCATGACAGACCAGGCGCCCTCGGGTACCACCACACCTACCCCGGCCACCGAACAAGCGGACGCACTGGTGCCCACTCGCAAGGCACTGATGTGGCTCGGGCGCCAGCTTGAGGTCGGGCATGAGGCTCCCTGGTGGATGTGGTTGTGGCGCTGTTTCGTTCTGCCACCCTCGCCACAGCGCGCATTGCGCCCCTGGTTGCTACGCCCAGTGCGCGGGCTTTGGGCAGGCCTCGGCTGGGCCATGCGCTGGCTCTGGCGAGTCCTGGCACTGGCGCTGACACTGGTTTTCTGGCCCATCCGGCTTTTCCTGCGTGCCATGGACCGCCTGGCCACCCACGTCAACGTGGGCAAGGGCATGCGACTGGCAGACCAGTGGCTCACACCGGCCCTGGAGATTCCTGGCCTGCGCTGGGTGATCCTGGCGGTGGGGGCGGTCACCGGTCTGGTCGTCATGACCACCCCATTCAACTGGTTCGGGCAACTGTTGTTCATGCTGCTCTGCTGGGGACTGTCCCTGGTGCTCCGGCGCCTGCCAGGCCGCTATCCTTCGCTGGCGCTTGCAGCGATCAGCCTGCTGGCGATGGGGCGTTACGCCTGGTGGCGCCTGACTTCATCGATTGAATTCGACTCGGTCATCGAGTCCTTCCTGGGCTACGGCCTGCTGGCGGCAGAGGCCTACACCTGGTTGGTGGTGGTGCTGGGCTTCATACAGACTGCCTGGCCCCTGCACCGCAGTCCGGCGGAGCTGCAAGGCGCACCCGCGTCCTGGCCCACGGTGGATGTGTACATCCCCACCTATAACGAGCCGCTGAGTGTGGTGCGCACCACGGTGCTGGCGTCGATGGCACTGGACTGGCCCAAAGACAAGGTCAAGGTCTTCATCCTGGACGATGGGCGGCGCGAGGAATTCCGTGCCTTTGCCGAATCCATGGGCGTGGGCTATATCGTGCGGCCCGACAACAACCACGCTAAGGCTGGCAACCTGAACCATGCGCTGGGCAAGACCGATGGTGAGCTGGTCGCCATCTTCGACTGCGACCACATTCCCACACGCTCCTTCCTGACCACGGCCGTGGGCTGGTTCCAGCGCGACCCGAAGTGCGCCATGCTGCAAACGCCGCACCACTTCTTCTCACCCGACCCGTTTGAGCGCAACCTGGGCACCTTCCGCCGTGTGCCCAACGAAGGTGCCCTGTTCTACGGTCTGATCCAGGATGGCAATGATTTCTGGAACGCCACGTTCTTCTGCGGTTCCTGCGCGGTGATACGGCGCGGCCCTTTGCTAGAAGTGGGCGGCATCGCCGTGGAAACCGTGACCGAGGATGCGCACACCGCCCTCAAGCTGCACCGGCGCGGCTACACCACGGCTTACATCAACGAGACGCAGGCCGCCGGCTTGGCCACCGAGAGCCTGTCGGCCCATGTGGGCCAACGCATCCGCTGGGCGCGCGGCATGGCGCAGATCTTCCGCGTGGACAACCCCTTCCTGGGCAAGGGCCTCACGCTGTGGCAGCGCATCTGCTATGCCAACGCCATGGTGCACTTCTTCTTCGGGCTGCCGCGGCTGGTGTTCCTCACCGCGCCCATGGCCTTCTTGTTTTTTGAATGGCACATCATCAACGCGGGCGCCATCATGATCGCGCTGTATGTGCTGCCATACATCCTGCAGTCCAACATCGCCAATGCGCACGTGCAAGGCGAGCACCGGCACACGTTCTGGGCTGAGGTCTACGAAACGGTGTTGGCCTGGTACGTGGCCCTGCCCACCACGGTGGCGCTGATCAATCCGCGCCTTGGCAAGTTCAACGTGACAGCCAAGGGCGGGCTGGTGGATGAGCCGTACTTCGACTGGGTGATCTCCCGCCCCTACACCGTGCTGGTCCTGCTCAACTTCGCAGCCTTCGGCATGGGGCTGCTGCGCCTGTTCTTCTGGAATACCGAGGAAACCGCCACCGTACTCCTCAATCTGCTATGGACGGTCTACAGCATCCTCATGCTGGGTGCTGCGTTGGGTGTGGCATCCGAAGCACGCCAGGTGCGGCGAATGCACCGCGTGGCCACGCAATTGCCCGCGACCTTGTACCTGGACGACGGAACCGTGCTTCAGGCCCTTTGCCTCGACTTTTCCATGACTGGTGTAGGTCTGCAATTACCTGAAGGCACTCCACTGGCCGTGGGAGACAAGGTGCAGGTGGGACTATGGCGCAACGATACGGAATGCACCTTTCCAGCCACGGTGATGTTGCACAGAGGCCAGAGTGCCACCGGTTTTCAGTTTGATCCCATGACGCGCGAACAACAAATCGACTTGGTGCAGTGCACCTTTGCCCGCCCCGACACCTGGAGGCAATGGAACGACAGCCACGATACCGACCGACCTTTGCATGGCCTGCAGGAAATCGCGCAGCTGGGCGTGCTGGGCTACCGCAAGTTCTGGACTTCTTTGGTGGAGTCGGCACGCAGCCGATGGCCCCTTCGCAAGCAGCGCGGGCAAGAAAGGCTGCCGGCATGAGCTTCTGGCATTTGATTTTCCTTGCCAAGGTGGGCCTGTACTTTGGTGGCTATATCGGCTTGAACTGGTGGCTGAACCTGCTGTTGTGGGCGTCCATGCTGCCCCCCATTGCGCAGAAAGGGTGGCGGCGTGTACGCGCTGCAGTCGCCGTACCGGCTGCCATCGCACTGCTGTATGCCGACTCTTACCTTCCCAGCCCAGGACGCGTGCTGTCGCAGCTCAAAGCGCTGAGTGGCTTTAGCGCGGACTACTGGCTGGAACTTGCCCAGCGGGTGTTCAACCCTGAAATGCTGCTGGTGGGACTGGTCGGCATCGTGCTTTATGCAGCACTGGCCCGGCGGGTCCGTGCGGGGACTTTTGCATTGCTGGCGTTGTTGAGCGTACCGGTGGTAGCGGCCCTGCAGGAGCATGCGGCTACGCCCCAGGCCACCATGGCCGCAGCAAGCGGATTGAACTCGGCCGCTGCGCCCAACGACAATCAGGACACGTCGCCAGACGCTCTGCTGCAACGCTTTTACGCCAGCGAAAGCCAAAGGCGCGTCCAGTTCACCGCGCCCAATGCGCCCCCGGCATTCGACATCATCCTGCTGCATGTGTGCTCCTTGTCGTGGGATGACATGGACTTTGTAGGACAGCGGGACAACCCGTTCCTCAAGCGTTTTGATGTGTTGTTCACCAACTTCAACAGCGCTGCGAGCTACAGCGGGCCAGCCTCTCTGCGGGTATTGCACGGCACCTGTGGGCAAACACCACACAACAAGCTGTACGAGGGCATTGATCCGCAGTGCTACGTGTTTCCCAACCTGGAAAAGGTAGGCTACCGGACCGCTGCACTGCTCAACCACGACGGGGTGTACGAAGAGTTTGCCCATGCGCTGGAACAGCGCGGAGGCCTTGCTGACAAGCTGCAGTCCAATCAGGGCGCGCCCGTGCACATGCAGAATTTTGACGGCTCGCCCATCTATAACGACCACGCCTTGTTGGCGCAATGGTGGAAGAAGCGCAGCACTGACCGCAGCACCGGGCCCGTGGCGCTGTACTACAACACCATCTCCCTGCACGACGGAAATCGCGTGCCAGGCATGGCTTCGCGCAACAGCCTGGAGACATTCAAGCCCCGCCTGGTACAGCTGCTCGCCGACTTCGACAAGTTCATCTCCGAACTGGAGGCAGCAGGCCGCCCTGTGGTCGTGATGCTGGTCCCTGAGCACGGCGCATCGCTGCGCGGAGACAAGATCCAGATGTCGGGCATGCGGGAGATTCCTGGCCCCCGCATCACACTGGTCCCTGCTGCGGTGAAGCTGGTGGGCATGAAGCCATCCGAGGCATCCGCCCCAGCAGCGCCCGTGATTGTGAACCAGCCAATGAGCTACCTGGGCTTGTACACCTTGCTAGGCGATCTGATTCGCGACAACCCTTACGCCGACTCCGCGCGCCCGTTGGCGGAGCGGCTCGCGGCCCCGGTCACTACCCCCTTTGTGTCAGAGAACGCTGATGTGATCGTGATGCGCAACATGGAAGGCAAGTACGTGATGCGCTCGGGGAACGGTGAATGGGTTCCCTACAACTATTGATTGCATTGGCTTACAGCCCCAAGGGGGCGTGACGAGGGGGCTGCGCGACAGCCCCCTTCTCCACACCCTGCCGCATGCGTCCCGCATAATCCAACCGCACCGCCGCATCATCCCCCGCGATGCCACAGCGGTGCGATGTCCTTCGCGTGCCTGCAACCCCCATCTGCCACCACCCATGAACCCACAAGCCCATCTGCTCTGGAAAGCACCCCGCTGGGCGCTCGCGATCCTGTTGGCTGTGCTGGGCATGCTCGGGCCTTTCTCCATCGACACCTACATCCCTGCGTTCTCAGGCATCGCTGCAGCGCTGGGAGCCACACCGGTGGAAATGCAGCAGACGCTGTCCGCCTACCTGTTCGGCTTTGCGTTTATGAGCCTGTTCCACGGCGCGCTGGCAGACAGCTTCGGGCGCAGGCCCGTGATCTTGTGGGGCATCGCCGTGTTCACGCTCGCTTCCGCGGGGTGTGCGCTGTCGCAAACGATCGGGCAACTGGTCTTTTTCCGGGCACTGCAAGGCCTGTCCACGGGAGCAGGGATCGTGGTCTCCCGCGCGGTGATCCGCGACATGTTCCCTCCAGCACAAGCGCAGAAGGTTATGAGCCAGGTGACCATCTACTTTGGAGTGGCTCCAGCGATTGCTCCCATCATCGGAGGCTGGCTGTTTGTCCACACCGGGTGGCACAGCATTTTCTGGTTCCTGACCCTAGTGGGAGTGGCCCTGTGGACCGCCAACTTCAGGCTGCTGCCAGAGACCTTGCATGTGGAGCAGCGGCAGCCCTTTCATGTGCGCCATCTAATGCGCGGCTACGTGCAGTTGGGCACCAGTGCGCGCTTTGTGCTGCTGGCGCTGGCCAGTGGCGTGCCCTTCAATGGCATGTTCCTGTACGTTCTCTCGGCCCCAGCATTTCTTGGCGATCACCTGTCGCTGGCGCCTACGCAGTTTTTCTGGTTTTTTGTCCTGACCATCTCGGGGATCATGGGCGGTGCGTGGCTCAGTGGACGGCTGGCAGGGCGTATCCCGCCCAAGCGCCAGATCCGCCACGGATTTGTCATCATGTTTTCGGTGGCTGTGTTGAACCTGGTCGCCAATCTGCTATTCACACCCCACGCATGGTGGGCTCTGGCGCCCATTGCGGTTTTCTCTTTTGGCTGGGCACTGATGGTGCCGGTGGTGACGCTGCTGGTGCTGGACCTCTACCCGGAGCGCCGAGGCATGGCCTCATCTATGCAGGCGTTTGTCGGCTCTTCGGCCAATGGCCTGGTGGCAGGCGTGATTGCTCCGCTGGTGATGCACTCTACCGTTTTGCTGGCGCTGTCATCACTTCTGATGTTGTGCATTGGCATGCTGTCCTGGATCTGTCTGCACCATCGCTGGCCCGAGATCGGGCGTACGCCGGTCCACCTCTAAGCAATACACGACTGATCAAGGACTGGGCTGCCGCCGGTCCACGTTCTTTTGCTGGTAATAGCGGTTCTTCTCCGCATACATCGCCTGGTCTGCGCGGTGGATCGCGGCTTCTACCGCATCTCCAGACTGGCAACAGGCAATCCCCATCGCCAGGCTCAGATGCTGGCCAGGGTAGAACTGGTTGTTGAGTTCGAGCATCGACAAAATGCGTTCCTGCAAAGCCATGGCTCCGCGCTCATCCGTGCCTGGCAACAACACCGTGAACTCGTCACCACCAATGCGGGCTGCGCAGGCCGGAGCATCCACGGCCTTGGCCAAGACCTCGCCAACGCGGCGCAGCATGGAGTCCCCCGCCGCATGGCCTTGCTCATCGTTCACCACCTTGAGACCATTCAGGTCGATGGCGATGATGGACAGCGGCCAAGGGCCCTTGCGGGTCAGGCGGTTGAGCTCCTCTGCATAAAAGGCTCGGTTGCGCAATTGCGTGAGCACATCGTGCTTGCCCAAGTACTCCAGATAAGCCTCGGCCTTCTTGCGCGCCGTGATATCCACCAGCGACAGGAGCACCAGGCCCCAATCGCTCATGTGATCGGCCAGCACCGAGAACTGCATATGGATATGCACGGCATCCCCGGACAGTGCGTAGTTAACCACTTCGCGCTGCTGAAAGGTCTTGCCCTCCCACAGGTCCAGCAATTGCTCCGCAAAGGACTCGTGCATCTCACCGCGAAACACCCGACCAATGTTGTTCAGCAGCATTTCTTTGCTCTCTGCGCCGAACATCCGCAGGGTCTGCTGGTTCACATCGATCACCCGGATTTCGTGCATGCAGCGTGTCACGAACTCGGGATGCACCCGGATGAATGTCTTGAAATCATCAATACCCTGCGCACGCACACCATCGAGCAGGCTCTTGACCGCACTGAAGTCCTCCACCCACAAGGACACGGGTGAATGTTCGAACAAATCGCGTGCGTACCGTTCGCTGCGGCGCAGCTCGGCACCTGCACGCACGGTGGCCGTAACATCCTCCAGCGACACCAGCACACGGCTCCAGTTGTCCTCGTAACCGGGCAGGATGCGCGCACGGATCTGCACATCCAGCCGACGTCCGTCGAGCGCATAGTTGACTGTCTGGTTAGAAAACTCCAGCTGCCCGTCCCATAACTGAGACAGCTCATGCGCCACCGCGTCGTGCATGTCGTCCCTGAAGACCTTATCCAGATTGGCTTCCAGCACCTGCTGGCTCTCGGCGGCAAACAGATCCAGCGTGCGCTGATTCACCTTGAGCACCTTGAGGGCTGCACTGCAGGCCCGCAGGCGGGCCGGGTCCTCTGCCAGGAACTGGCGGATGTCGGTCACGCCTTCGGCACGCCACTGCTCAAAAAGCTGCTTGAGCGCACTGTAGTCCTCCAACCAGAGCGACACTGGCGCCAGCCCGAACATGTGCTCAAAGTCCGCACCCGAAGATAAAGAAGACGACACAGCAGATTCCTCCGGCGGCCATTATTGACGAGGCGCCGTTGGCAACCGCAGCTGAAATGGCCTCCCCAATGAAAAAAGGCCAGCACCTTACGGTACTGGCCTTTGCACAAAGGGCGGCGCTAGCGCCACACAACAATCAGCGCGCGGGGCGTGCAGGACGCTTGCGGGCGTCGTGGGCCACAAAGGGCTTGCCACCACCACCGGCAGGCTTGGCAAATGCAGGCTTGCGAGGAG
Source organism: Acidovorax sp. GW460-11-11-14-LB4 (assembly GCF_059423685.1). Classification (NCBI taxonomy): domain Bacteria; kingdom Pseudomonadati; phylum Pseudomonadota; class Betaproteobacteria; order Burkholderiales; family Comamonadaceae; genus Acidovorax; species Acidovorax sp. GW460-11-11-14-LB4. The sequence continues at coordinate 27,686 of NZ_JBWKYJ010000010.1, forward strand.
CGAAATCGCCGCGCGGTGCACCCGCATCGCCACGAGGAGCAAAGCCACCACGGCCTGTATCACCAAAACCAGGCTTGCGGCCATAACCGTCACCGTCACGACGCGGCGCAAAACCACGGTCATCACGGCCAGCGAAACCGCCGCCGCCTTCACCACGGGCAGGGGCACCACGGTTGTCACGACCAGCAAAGCCGCCGCCAAAGCCACCACCGAATCCACCACGATCATTGCCACCACGTGCTGGACCACCGAAGCGACCGCGCGACTGGTTATCACGGTTGTCATACGAACGGCCCGGGGCGCCACGGCCACCACCAAAATCGCCACCGCGAGGTGCCTGCGGAGCGCGCTGCGAAGGCTCCATGCCCGGAATCACTTCGGCCTTGAACTGCTGGCGGCTGTACGACTCAATGTCGTAGATCTTGCGGCGATCGCGGAACTCGGCAAACGTGATGGCCAGGCCATCGCGGCCCGCACGGCCGGTACGACCGATGCGGTGGGTGTAATCCTCAGCCTTCATGGGCAGGCCGAAGTTGAACACGTGGGTGATGGTAGGCACGTCGATGCCCCGTGCTGCCACGTCAGTAGCCACCAGAATCTGCACCTGACCAGCGCGCAGCGCCATCAAACGGCGGTTGCGCAGGCCCTGGCTCAGGGCGCCATGCAAAGCGACGGCCGAGAAGCCTTCTTGCTGAAGGTCGTTGGCCAAACCGTCGCACTCCACCTGGGTGCTGGCAAAGACAATGGCTTGGTTGATCGTGGTGTCACGCAGCCAGTGGTCCAGCATCTTGCGCTTGTGCTGGGCATTGTCGGCCCAGTACAGAACTTGCTTGATGTTGGCGTGCTTCTCTTGCGGAGAATCGATTGTCACCTTCTGCACAGACGAACCACCGTCGTGCATCACGCGCATGGCCAGTTGCTGGATGCGGGGCGCAAATGTGGCGCTGAACATCATGGTCTGCTTGCGCTGCGCGGTCAGCTGGTTCAGTTCAGCCAAGTCATCCGAGAAGCCCAGGTCGAGCATACGGTCCGCTTCATCAACGACCAGGAACTGCACCTTGTCGAGCTTGATTTGCATCGAGCGCTGCAGGTCCAGCAGGCGGCCGGGGGTCGCCACCACGAGGTCAGCGTTTTGCAGTTTGGCGATCTGCAACTGGTAAGGCATGCCACCCACCACGTTGGCCACACGCAGGCCACGGCAATGCTTGACCAGGTCGATGGCATCGTGCGCGACTTGCTGCGCCAGTTCACGGGTCGGGCACAGGATCAGGGCACCAGGGGTGGCAGCCTTGAAGTTGCGCGAACTGGTAGGGTCCTTGCGTTTGGCGCGCTTGGGAGCAGGTTCGCCACGGGCAGCGGCTTCGGCCACGGCGCGTTCAAAAGCGGCGCGCTCTTCGGCTTCGGCAGCAGCTTGCTGGTTGATCAGTGTGTGCAGCACAGGCAGGAGGAAGGCGGCGGTCTTGCCGCTGCCCGTCTGGCTGGAGACCATGAGGTCGATGAACTTGGTGGAGTCGTTGCCACCGCCCATCGCCAGAGGGATCGCCTTGAGCTGCACGCTGGTGGGCTGGGTGTAACCCAGATCAGCCACGGCTTGCACGAGTTCAGGGGCCAGGCCCAGTTCGATGAAGCCATTGGGCTCAGCGGTCACAGCAGCATCGGCTTCGACGGCTGATACCACGGCGTCCAGGGGAGAAGACTGCACGGAAATGTCGGCAGCAAAGGAAGTGTCTGCAGGCGCGAATTCGCCCTGCACCAAAGAGGTGTCGGTCATGATTTTTCTCTCACGAAGACGGTCGCGGGCGCAGCCCACGATTGGCTTCGTCAAATGGTTAAAAAACATCAACCATCAAACGAAACCTGCGCTGGCGCTGAAGGCCTGAGCGGGTGGGCGTTATTCGCCAGTCCTGCACTGTCTGGTGACAGTCGGCTGGCAAGCCCGGTGTGTGAGGGGAGATGCACAAACTGCGCGGGATTCCTGCGCAGCCAGCGATTATCGCACGATTAAGGGTTTGCCCGCAATACCCTCCTTTGCTTTTCGCCAGTGGCAATGCCTTCTCCGCCAGGAATCCAGTCCCGCGTCGTCGTAAAACACGCGCACCAAAGGCGCGGATCTCACCAGGGCTCTCACGCCCCTCACAAAAGGGATGAGAAGCAGTGGCTCAAGACGTTTTCACATCCACGGCCAACAGGTGCTGACGGTAATGCGCCAGCTCGTCGATGGACTCGTGGACATCGGCCAGGGCCGTGTGTTTTTGCGCTTTCTTGAAGCTGGTGTATGCCTCGGGCTTCCAGCGCTTGGCCAGCTCCTTGAGCGTGCTCACATCCACATTGCGGTAGTGAAAGAACCGCTCGAGCTTGGGCATGTAACGCACCAGAAAACGCCGGTCCTGACCGATGCTGTTGCCGCACATGGGCGCAGTGCCCTTGGGCACGTACTGGGCCAGGAAAGCAAGGATCTTCTGTTCCGCTTCCTCCTCCGTCACCGTGGACGCCTTCACTTTGTCGATCAGGCCGCTGCGGCCATGCGTGCCTTTGTTCCAGGCATCCATCTTGTTCAGCAATTCATCCGGCTGGTGAATGGCAAATACGGGGCCTTCGACGCGGGGTTCCAGGCTCGGACCGGTCACGACCACGGCGATCTCCAGCAGGCGGTCGGTGTCGGGCTCCAGGCCGGTCATTTCACAGTCCAGCCAGACCAGGTTCTGGTCGGATTTGGCAAGCGTGGCAGGGGTGGGGTTGTTGGCTTCTGACATGGCGCGCATTGTCGCCGATGGCCTAAACTCGCCGCACATGCCCACCTCTGACGACATTTCCCCCTCTTTGCTGTTTACCCTGGCCTTTGCAGCCGCGCTGCTGCTGGGCCTGGCCCTCAAGTTCTGGCTGGCGACGCGCCAGGTCCGGCATGTTGCACGCCATCGCGCTGCGGTCCCGGTACCGTTTGCCGAGCGCATCGCCCTGGCGGCGCACCAGAAGGCGGCCGACTACACCATCACCAAGGCCCGGCTGGGCATGCTGGAGATGGCGCTGGGCGCGGCCGTGCTACTAGGCTGGACCTTGCTGGGCGGCTTGGACGCACTGAACCAGGCGCTGCTTGGCGTGCTGGGCGGCGGCATGTGGCAGCAGATGGCATTCCTGGTCGCCTTTGCTGCCATCAGCGGCCTGATCGACCTGCCCCTGTCGCTGTACCAGACCTTTGTTGTGGAAGAACGGTTTGGGTTCAATAAGATGGCCTGGCGCCTGTGGCTGGCGGACGCCCTCAAGGGCCTGCTGGTGGGCGCCATCATCGGGCTGCCCATTGCCGCACTGATCCTCTGGCTGATGGGCGCTGCAGGCCCGCTGTGGTGGCTGTGGGCCTGGTGCTTCTGGATGGGTTTCAACCTGCTGCTGATGGTGATTTACCCCACCTTCATCGCACCGTTGTTCAACAAATTCCAGCCGCTTGAAGACGAGTCGCTCAAAGCCCGCGTGACTGCGCTGATGCAGCGTTGCGGCTTCTCGGCCAAGGGCCTGTTCGTGATGGACGGCAGCCGCCGCAGCGCCCACGCCAATGCCTATTTCACTGGCTTTGGTGCCGCCAAGCGCGTGGTGTTCTACGACACCCTGCTGCGCCAGCTGGCACCTGGCGAGGTCGAGGCTGTGCTGGCCCATGAGCTGGGCCACTTCAAGCACCGCCACATCATCCAGCGCATCGTGATGATGTTTGCGCTCAGCCTGGCGGGCTTTGCGCTGCTGGGCTGGCTTTCCACACAGGTCTGGTTCTACACCGGGCTGGGTGTGCGGCCCAACCTCTCGCTGGACTCGGCCATGGCCGCTGCACCCAATGATGCGCTGGCACTGCTGCTTTTCATGCTGGTCGTTCCGGTATTCACCTTCTTCATCTCGCCGCTGTTTTCGCAACAATCGCGTCGCCATGAGTTCCAGGCAGACGCGTATGCTGCGGCCCAGGCCAGCGGCGCCGACCTGTCGTCGGCCTTGCTCAAGCTGTACGAAGACAACGCCTCCACGCTCACTCCGGACCCGGTCTACGTGAAGTTTTACTACTCGCATCCACCCGCCACAGAACGGCTGGCGCGCATGCAAACCCCTGCTCACCCATGACTACCATGTTGAAGAAAAAAGACTGGTCCACGCTGACCCGCCGCGCCCTGACAGCTACAGAAATAGTAGCAAACCTGGCCAAACTGGAGGGCTGGAGCCTCAGCGGCGACGGCGCCAACGTCGCCATCGAGAAGACCTACCACTTTGCCAATTACTACGAGACAATCTCGTTCGTGAACGCATTGGCTTTCATCGCCAATGCGCAAGACCACCACCCCGATCTGTCGGTGCACTACAACCGCTGCGTGGTGCGACTGAACACGCACGACGTGCATGGCATCTCCAGCACCGACTTCGAGTGCGCCACCCAGTTCGACGCACTGGTCGCAGTGTGAGGCAGGCCCACCATGGCTGAACGCAGCGCCCTCATGGAAGGTACCGTGGTGGCCAGCCATGGGCGCCACTGCATGGTCGAGACCCCGGATGGGGAGCGCCGCATCTGCCACCCCCGCGGTAAAAAAAGCCAGGCCGTCGTTGGCGACCATGTGCTATGGCAGGCGCCGCCGCCCGGGCAAGGCGAAGAAGGCACCATCGAAAAGGTCAAGGAACGGCGCAACCTGTTCTACCGACAGGACGAGATTCGCACCAAATCTTTCGCCGCCAACCTCGATCAGGTGCTCATCCTGATTGCGGCGGAACCGGTGTTCTCCGAAAGCCAGCTATCACGGGCACTGATTGCTGCAGAGGCGGAGGGCATAAAACCCATCATTGCACTCAACAAGAGTGATCTGGTCGAACCCTTCGCCCGCGCATGGGAGCGACTGCTGCCGTACCGGCACATGGGCGCAGGCAAACACTATGGCGTGCTGCCGCTATCTCTGGCACTGTCCAGCGATTTGGACCGCGCCCTGCTCATGGAACACTTGCAGGGCAAGACCACGCTGGTGCTGGGCCCGTCGGGGTCCGGCAAGAGCACGCTGATCAACCTGCTGGTGCCGGGCGCCTCGGTGCTGACCGGAGAAATCTCGCAGGCCCTGAATTCAGGCAAACACACCACCACCAGCACCCACTGGTACTGGATGGATGCGGCGCGCACCACGGCACTGATCGACTCGCCAGGGTTCCAGGAATTCGGGCTGCACCATATCGCTCCCATGCAGCTGGCAGCCTGTATGCCCGACATCGCCGAGCATGCAACGGCCTGCAAGTTCTACAACTGCACCCACCTGCATGAGCCGGGGTGCGGTGTGCTGGATGCAGTCAAAAAGGGCCAAAGCGCTGGAGGAATAAGCCCTTCTCGCTACAAAATATATAGCGATTTATTTGAAGAGTTGAGTCACACCCGGTATTGACCGGCGTATGCCAGCGGCGCCACGCGAGATGGCGCGACAGGTGAACGGGCTAGCCGAGCAACCGGGCCAGCGTCAGCAGCGCCAGCAGCAGCATCCAGACCACCACCGAGCGCCACACCAGGCCCACCACGCTACGAAGGTGGCCTACTTCAGGCTCGCGGCCGGGGGTGGAGTCGCTGTCACCCATGTCGGCATCAATCTCCAGACCCTGTGGCGCATGCAGCTCGGTGCGCGCCTTCAACGCCTCACCGCCCAGGCGCACATTGATGGCCCCTGCAGTGGCGGCAAGAACCACACCATCGTTGTCGTTGGGAAACCGCTGCGCATGAAAACGCCAGCCTTCAATCGCTTCTTCAAAACTGCCGACAACCGCAAAGCTCAGTGCCGTGAGCCGCGCAGGCAACCAGTCGATGGCAGTCCAGGCCTGGGCGGACGCCTGCTGCAAGGACTCGCTGGCGGGCAATGCGCCCGTGCGCTGCTTGTAATGCCAGTAGCGAGAGACAAATTCAGCCAGGCGATACAACACCGCCCCCGTCGGTCCCAGACCCAGCGCAGCCAGCACCGAGAACCACGCCAACACCCCAAATACATGCCGGTGCGCAGCCAGCACCGAATACTCGATCACATGGCGCACGATCTCGCTGCGCGGCAGCGCGCCCACATCCACCTGTTGCCAGTGCGCGAGGCGCTCGCGCGCCGCGTCTTCGTCACCCTCTTCCAGCGCATCGCGGATGCCGGTGAAGTGGTGGCTGAACTGCCGAAAACCCAGCGTGACATATAGCACCGCCACGCTCCAGAGCACCGCAAACGGCCAGCCGAGCCCCCACAGCAGCAGCCAGTGGATGCCCAGTGTGACCAGTGCGGGAACGAGTACCGCGAGGCTCCACGCCACCCACCCGTGGTGCGATTTGCCCGCGTCGAAATTGCGGCTCACGGACAAGGCCCATGCACGCAGCCCCGCGTGGATGGGATTGCTGCGAGCCAGAGGGCGTGCCTGCTCGATCAGCAGAGCGAACAGGATGGCAAAGAAACTCATGGGGGGCAATGATACTGGCGCCAAGCCACGGGAGCACGTGATTCCGCCGAACCTCAGCAACACATCCTCCAACGAAGCGGGGACCCCACCCGCAGCCCTCAAAGCCCACATGGCCGAAGCCAGAGCCCCACGTGAGGGGTCGCGCTGCCACACACCGGGTGCGTCCGCGCGAAGCGCCTCAGGGGTGCTTCATTCAGCCACCATGAACCGGTAGAAATTGCGCAGCATGCCAGCCGTGGCGCCCCAGATGAAATGGGTCTTGTCGCCTTGCTGGTAGGGCATGGAGAACCATTCGCGGTGCACGCCATCACGGTCAAACACATGGCGGCGATGGTGAGCTGGGTCGAGCAAAAAGGCCAGCGGTACCTCAAACAGGTCGGCCACCTCATACGGGTTGGGCCGAAGCACACAGTCCGGCTGCACCAGGGCGACCACCGGGGTGATGATGAATGACGAGCCGGTCACGTAGGTGGGCAAGGTCCCCAGCACCTCGACAAACTCACGGTCCAGGCCCACCTCCTCCTGCGCTTCGCGCAAGGCGGTTTCAGCAGCACTGGCGTCTTCCGGATCAGCCCGCCCGCCCGGGAAGGCTACCTGCCCGGAATGGGTGGACAGATGTGCGGTGCGTTCCGTCAACAGCACCATGGGTTGCTCGCGCAACACGATCGCCAGCAACACGGACGCGTGGGCTGGCTCGCGGTTCATGAACTTCTTTTCCAGCACCACCTCCGGCTCCCACTGGGGTGGCTGTGCAAAACGCGCACGCAGCGCATCGGGCGTCTGCACAGCCAGGGGCACGGCGGGCAGGTGCGCATCCACCCCGACCACCGGCACCGTGCGAGGGTCAAAGTCGGGCAGGCTCGACAGAGGCGCAATGACCGATGAAACAGCAGGAGGAGAAGAAGGGTTCACAAAAAGCAGGTTCCACGGACCAAAAAACAAAAAGCCGCTACAGGCAGATGCTGTAGCGGCTTGTCAGGACAGGCCCTCGCCTTGCTTGAATTAAGCGGCGGTAGCAGCAGCCTTGACGCGCGAAGGCAGCTTTTCCTTGATACGTGCCGACTTGCCGCTGCGGTCACGCAGGTAATACAGCTTGGCACGGCGCACGTCACCGCGGCGCTTGACTTCGATGCTGGCAATCAGCGGGCTGTAGGTCTGGAACGTACGCTCCACGCCTTCGCCGCTGGAGATCTTGCGCACAGTGAAGCCGCTGTTCAGGCCACGATTGCGCTTGGCAATCACCACGCCTTCGTAAGCCTGCACGCGCTTGCGGGTACCTTCCACCACGTTCACGCTCACGATGACGGTGTCACCAGGGGCGAATTCGGGGATGGTCTTGTTCAAGCGGGCAATTTCTTCCGCTTCCAGGGTCTGGATCAGGTTCATGTGAGTTTCCTAGTGATCTTGTCCGCGCCAAAAATGGCTGCGTCGGGATTGACGTCTCAGTGTTTTGCGGGAGAACTCCCAGTCAAAACGGCCGGCCAGAGGATCGAAAAGCCTTTGATTATAGCAATTCAGCCGAGCTTGGCCAATACAGCTTCATCGGCGGGCGCCAAACGCCCCGCTTTGCGCGCGGCGTCGATGAGATCAGGCCGGTGGCGGGCCGTGGTGGCCAGGCGCTGATCACGCCGCCAGCGCTCGATCTGCGCATGGTGACCCGACATGAGGGCCGCTGGCACCTGCTGCCCTGCCCACTCTTCGGGCCGCGTGTAATGCGGGCAGTCCAGCAGGCCATCGAGCGCGGGATTGAAGCTGTCGAGCTGGTGGCTGCCCTCATCGTTGAGCACCCCGGGCTGCAGGCGCGCAACGGCGTCCAGCAGCGCCATGGCGGCAATCTCGCCGCCCGAGAGCACGAAGTCGCCCAGGCTCATCTGAACATTCACATGGGTGTCAATGAACCGCTGGTCGATGCCTTCATAGCGTCCACACAGCAACACAGCCCCCTCGCTGGCAGACCAGCGCTCCACGGCGGCGTGGTTCAGCGACTCGCCAATGGGAGAAAAAAGAACCAGCGGCGCCTCGCCGCCCTCGGGCTCACCACGCTCTGCCCGGATGGCCGCAAGGCACCGCGCCAGGGGTTCGGCCATCATCACCATGCCCGGGCCACCGCCAAACGGGCGGTCATCCACCCGGCGGTAGTTGCCGTCGGCGTAGTCTCGTGGGTTCCACAGGCGCACATCGACCTGGCCGCTGGCATAGGCACGCCGGGTCACACCGCTCGCCAGGAAGGGCGCGAACAGCTCGGGAAAGAGGGTGATGATGTCAAAGCGCATAGGGCGCGGCTCGTGACGGCGCGGTCAGTAGTCGGGCTGCCAGTCCACGGTGATGCGTTTTTCGGCCAGATCCACCTTGTCCACGAAGGCCGAGACAAACGGAATCATGCGCTCCTGTGCCTTGCCGTCCTGCTCATAGGCCAGCACCAGTACGGTCTGGGGACCGGTGGACATCAACTCGCGCACCTCGCCCAGCGCCACACCTTCACGGTTGAAGACCGACAGACCGATCAGATCGACCCAGTAGTACTCGTCTTCGGAGGTAGATGGAAAACTGGATCGCGGCACAAAAATCCGCGCACCGCGCAACGCCTCAGCCCCATTGCGGTCATCAATGCCCTGCGCCCAGGCCACCACGGAGTCCGAATGATCCTTGGCCTGGCGGATGGGCAGCAGCACGGTGCCGCTGAAGGTCTTGGCACCACGCTCGGAGGGCTGCAAATACCAGCGTTTGGACGAAAAAAGCGCCTCGGGATTGCTGCTGTGCGACAGCACCTTGAACCAGCCCTTGATGCCCCAGGCATCTGCGATGCGCCCCACTTCAACGGCGTCGGCAGGCAGTTCTGCGGGTTCGAGGGTCAACGGTGTGGTGGCCATGGCAGTGAGTCCAGAATGAGAAAAGGGCGGGTTCCGCCAGACCAGCCGACGGAACCCGCCCTTTTCAGGGAGCTTTAAGCAGCCTTCTTGGCGGCTTGCTTGATCAGGCGGTCCACCGTGGGGGAGGACTGGGCGCCAACGCCCACCCAGTAAGCCAGACGGTCTTGCACGATGCGCAGGCCTTCTTCAGATTCCTTGGCGGTGGGGTTGTAGAAGCCGATGCGCTCGATAAAGCGGCCATCACGGCGCACGCGCTTGTCAGCAACGACGATGTTGAAGAAAGGACGGCCCTTGGAGCCGCCGCGGGAGAGTCGAATGACGACCATGATTTATCCTTCGGGTGGTGAACTCCGGCAACATTTGCCGTAAGCCACAGTGTTCGCAACCATATTCGCAACGCTTGAGACACGCGACATGGCCACCCGGCCAGCGACACGCTGCAAAGCCTGCGATTATATCCATTTCCCCAAAATGCCCTCTATCCGCCCCAGCACTGACAGCGATATTCCTGCCATCACGGCCATTTACCAACACCATGTGCTCCACGGCACGGGCACCTTCGAGATAGATCCCCCCTCCGAAGCCGACATGGCAAGCCGCCGCGCTGACGTGCTGGCGCGTGGCCTGCCCTGGCTGGTTGCGGAGAAAGACGGTCAAGTGCTGGGCTTTGCCTATGCCAACTGGTTCAAGCCCCGCCCGGCCTACCGCTTCTCGGCCGAAGACTCGATCTACGTGGCCGACCAAGCCCGCGGCATGGGCCTGGGCCGCAAGCTGCTGGCCGAGCTGGCGGTACAGGCCGAAGCGGCTGGCGTGCGCAAGCTGCTGGCGGTGATTGGAGACTCTGCCAACGCAGGCTCGATCGGCGTGCACCGGGCCCTGGGCTTCACCGATGTGGGCATCATGCGCTCGGTGGGCTGGAAGTTCGGCGCCTGGCGCGACATCGTGCTCATGGAAAAGACGCTGGGCGCGGGCGACACCACCTCTCCCGAATAGCGCGGCACCCATGAAAAACAAAACCGTAGCCGCCTGGCTCGCCTTCATCGGAGGACCCCTGGGCCTGCACCGCTTTTACCTTCATGGCCTGTCCGACATGCTCGGCTGGTTGTTGCCCATCCCCACGGCGCTGGGCATCTATGGCATTCAGCGGGTGCAGCAACTCGGCCAGGACGACCACTACAGCTGGGTGCTGATACCGCTGCTGGGCTTCACGATTGCCGCCTGTGCACTGCGTGCCATCCTGTACGCGCTGATGACACCCGAGGCATGGAATGCGCGCTACAACCCCAGCGCTGCACCGGACGCAGCGCCGGGCAGGACGCAATGGATCACCGTGGGCGCCATCGTGGTGTCCCTGCTGATCGGTACCACGGTACTGATGGCCAGCCTGGCATTCAGTTTCCAGCGGTACTTTGAGTACCAGATCGAGGAAGCGCGCAAGATCTCGCAGTGATCCGCTGGCAGGCGCCAATGCAAATGCCCCATCGAATTGACACTCAATGGGGCGTATGCGCTAGTGTTGATTGCCTTGAATGCTATCTATTCAATAGCATTCACGGCAACTCCGCCATCAGAACAGCTGCAGGCTGATCCAGTAGGCGACGGCGGCCACAAAGGCGCTCGCCGGGATGGTCAGAATCCACGCCCAGATGATGTTGCCGGCAACGCCCCAGCGCACGGCGCTGGCGCGCTGGGTGGAGCCCACACCGACGATGGCGCCCGTGATGGTGTGCGTGGTGGACACCGGAATGCCGAGCGTGGTGGCCAGGAACAAGGTCAGCGCCCCGCCCGTTTCGGCACAGAAGCCGCCCACAGGCTTGAGCTTGGTGATCTTCTGGCCCATGGTCTTCACAATGCGCCATCCGCCAAACATGGTGCCCAGGCCAATGGCCACGTAGCAGCTGATGATGGCCCAGGTGGGGGGCGAGGCATCAGACGCCGACGAATACCCCGTGGCAATCAGCAGCAGCCAGATGATGCCGATGGTCTTTTGCGCATCATTACCGCCGTGCCCCAAGCTGTAGGCGCCGGCAGATACCAGCTGCAACCGGCGGAACCACTTGTCCACCTTGCTCGGGCGCGTGCGCCGGAAAATCCAGGCCACGGCCACCATCATGAGCGAGCCCAGCGCAAAACCCAGCAACGGCGAGACAAAGATGAACGCCACGGTCTTGAGGATGCCCGCCGAGATCAGCGCGCCCGCGCCAGCCTTGGCAATCACAGCGCCCACAATGCCGCCGATGAGGGCGTGCGAGGAGCTGCTGGGGATGCCGTAGTACCAAGTGATCACGTTCCAGGTGATCGCGCCCACCAGGGCGCCAAACACCACGTGCGTGTCCACAATGCCGGGCTGCACGATGCCCTTGCCCACCGTCGCTGCCACGCTCAGGTGAAAGACAAAAATCGCCACAAAGTTGAAGAAGGCGGCAAACAGCACCGCCTGCGCGGGCTTGAGCACGCCGGTGGAGACCACCGTGGCGATCGAATTGGCCGCGTCATGGAACCCGTTCATGAAGTCGAACAGGATTGCCAGGGCCACAAGCAGAACCACAACCCAGAGGGCCGTCTGTACGGTTTCCATACTGGTCAGCCTGCGCGGATCAGGAGTTCTCGAGGACGATGCCCTCGATGCAGTTGGCCACGTCCTCGCACTTGTCGGTGATCGTCTCCAGCAGTTCGTAGATGGCCTTGAGCTTGATCACCTCGCGGACATCGGGCTCCTCGCGGAACAGCTTGCTCATGGCGCTGCGCATCACGCGGTCGGCGTCGGATTCGAGCTTGTCGATCTCCTCGCAGGTCTTGAGCGCGGCCTCGGCAACGGCCGGGTCGGCGATCTTGTCGAGCAGCTTGACGGCATCGCGCAGGCGCTCGCAGCACTTGAGGCTCAGGTCCGTGAGGCGGGTGATTTCTTCCGTCATGTGCCGCACGTCGTACAGCGCCATGGTTTCAGCCGAGTCCTGGATCAGGTCGGCCACATCGTCCATGGTGTTGATCAGCGTGTGGATCTGCTCACGGTCGATGGGGGTGATGAAGGTCTTGTGGATGGCCTTGTTCACCTCGTGCGTCACACGGTCGGCGGCACGCTCGGCGTTGTCCACGTCCTGGTTGTACTTGTCGCGCAGGTGCGGGTCGCTGTAGTTGGCCACCAGTTGCGAGAAGGCCCGGGCCGCCTCGACGATGCGGTCCGCATGCTGGTTGAACATTTCGAAAAAATTGCCTTCGCGTGGCAACAGCTTGGCAAACAGCATGGAGACTCCTGGATCGGGAACGAATAGTGAGAAAAGGCCGCGCCATGACAAAACCATGACGCTTTCGTGACCCGGCGAGTTTAACCGTGCGCCCTGCAGGGACTGATGCCACTGCCTCATGCAGTCATGCGCACGGTGCCGAGGGCGGCGACACGCTGGCCGTTCAGGCTTTGTGTCTTCAGGCGCCCCGGAAGATGAAATACACCGCCCCCACCAGGCACAACCCCGCCCAGAGGTAGTCCCACTTCAGGGGTTGCCCCATGTAGAACACGGCGAAGGGCACAAACACGCCCAGCGTGATGACCTCTTGCATGATCTTGAGCTGCCCCACGTTGAACTGGGTGAAGCCAATGCGGTTGGCCGGCACCTGCAACAGGTATTCAAACAGCGCGATACCCCAGCTGACGAGGGCCGCGACATACCACGGCGAAGACGCCAGGTTCTTCAGGTGGCCGTACCACGCAAAGGTCATGAAGATATTGCTGGCAGTGAGCAGCAATACCGTTTGCAAAGAAATAGGCAGGGATTGGAGCGCGTTCATGGTGGAGCGGCAGGCTGGGGAAGTGAACGAAGCGGCCGATTATGAACAAAACCGATCGATTGCGCTGGTGTTACATACCTTGTCAGCTATATTTTTAATAGCAAATTACTGCAACACCACCCCCACCAACAGACACAAAAAAAGGCACTCCCGAGGGAGTGCCTTGCTGGACAGCCGCCGCACCACACCAGCGGCGCGCAGGCTTGCGGTCGCTTATTCGCCCAGGTAGGCAGCGCGCACCTTGGGGTCGTTGAGCAACTGCTGGCCAGGGCCCGACATGGTGATCAGGCCAGACTCCATCACGTAGCCGCGGTCGGCAATCGCCAGCGCGCGGCTGGCGTTCTGCTCGACCAGCACGATGGTCACGCCCAGCGCGTACACGTCGCGCACCACCTCAAAGATCTTGTCCACCATGATGGGGGACAGGCCCATCGAGGGCTCGTCCAGCAGCAGCACCTTGGGCTGGCTCATCAGCGCTCGGCCCATCGCCAGCATCTGCTGCTCACCGCCCGACATGGTGCCGGCCAGCTGGTCCTTGCGCTCGCGCAGGCGCGGGAAAATGGTGAACATCTTCTCGATGTCAGCCAGGATGCCGGCCTTGTCGGAGCGCGTGTAGGCGCCCATTTGCAGGTTTTCGGTGATGGTCATGCGCGCAAACACGCCACGGCCTTCCGGCACCATCACCAGGCCCTTCTTCACTAGGTCCCAGGCGCCCTTGCCCTTGATGCTTTCGCCCAGGTACTCGATGTCGCCGTCGTTCATGGCCAGGGTGCCAGTGATGGCCTTCATGGTGGTGGTCTTGCCCGCACCGTTGGAGCCGATCAGCGAGACCAGCTCGCCTTCACGCACTTCGAAGTCCACGCCCTTCACGGCCTGGATACCGCCGTAGGCCACTTTCAGGCCCTTGACCTGCAGCAGTACCTTGTTGGATTTTTCGGCCATTCTCAATGTCCTCCGGTGCCCAGATAGGCCTCAATCACTTTTTCGTTCTTCTGCACTTCGGCAGGGTTGCCTTCGGCGATCTGCTTGCCATAGTCGAGCACCGTCACACGGTCGCACAGGCCCATCACCAGCTTCACGTCGTGCTCGATGAGCAAGATGGTGCGGTTGTCTTTGCGGATGCGGTCGATCAGCTCGCGCAGCAGCACCTTCTCGGTGGCGTTCATGCCGGCGGCGGGCTCGTCCAGCGCAATCAGTTGCGGATCGGTGGCCAGGGCCCGGGCGATCTCCAGGCGGCGCTGGTCGCCATAGCTCAAAGTGCGCGCCTTGTAGTCGGCAAACTTGCCAATGCCCACGTAGTCGAGCAGTTCCTGTGCGCGCTTGGCGATGGCCAGCTCTTCTTCCTTGAAGCCCTTGGTGCGCAGCACAGCGCCCAGCAGGCCAGACTTGGTACGGATGTGGCGGCCCACCATCACGTTTTCCAGTGCCGTCATTTCTGCAAACAGACGGATGTTCTGGAAGGTGCGCGCGATGCCCGCCTTGGCCACTTCATGCACGGCCGTCGGCTCATAGGGCTTGCCAGCCAGTTCAAAGGTACCGCTGTCGGGGGTGTACAGGCCGGTGATCACGTTGAAGAACGTGGTCTTGCCTGCGCCGTTGGGGCCGATCAGGCCATACACCTGGCCTCGCTCAATGGTGATGCCCACGTCGGAGAGGGCTTGCAGGCCGCCGAAGCGCTTGGAAATGCCGGCAACCCGCAGCACCACGTCGCTGGCTGATTTCTGAATGTTCTCTGCCATGTTCTAACTTTCTGCGGTGTTCAGGTCTTCTGCGTGAGGCTCTTGCCATGGTCGGGCGCAGGCCACAGACCACGGGGACGCATCAGCATGATGATGATCATGGCCAGCGCGATCAGCAGCTGGCGCAGGATGGCGGAGTCCAGGCGACCGTCCGTCATGGCCTGCAGAGGGCCTGCCACATAGCGCAGCACTTCGGGCAGGGCCGACAGCAGCACGGCGCCCAGGATCACGCCAGGAATGTGGCCGATACCGCCCAGCACCACCATGGCGACGATCATGACCGACTCCATCAGGCTGAACGACTCGGGCGACACAAAGCCCTGGAACGCACCGAACATCGCACCCGACACGCCGCCGAACGAAGCCCCCATGCCGAAGGCCAGCAGCTTCATGTTGCGGGTGTTGATGCCCATCGCCTTGGCAGCGATTTCATCTTCACGGATGGCCATCCAGGCGCGGCCGATGCGCGAGTCCTGCAGGCGGTAGCAGATGATGATGGACACCACCACCAGGGTCAGGAACAGGTAGTAGTACAGGGTGACGGAATTGATGTCGAAACCGAACACCTCCAGTCGCTTGCCCAGGTCCAGGCCAAAGATCTTGACCGAGTCGATCTGGCCCAGGCCCTTGGGGCCGTTGGTCAGGTTGACCGGGTGGTCCAGGTTGTTCAGGAAGATGCGGATGATTTCGCCGAAGCCCAGCGTCACGATGGCCAGGTAGTCACCGCGCAGCTTCAGCGTGGGCGCCCCCAGCATGGCGCCAAAGAACGCCGCTAACAACGCCGCCACCGGTATCACGATCCACAGCGAGGTGTGCAGCCCGTTGGGGAACATGGCGGCAAACGCCGCAAAGTTGTCCGCCAGGTGCGGCGAAGCCATCAAGGCAAACAGGTAGGCGCCCACGGCGTAGAACGCCACGTAGCCCAGGTCCAGCAGGCCGGCGTAGCCCACCACGATGTTCAGGCCCAGGGCCAGCAGCACGTACAGCAGGGCCAGGTCGGCGATACGCACCCAGGCGTTGCCGAAGGATTGCAGGATCAGCGGCAGCACCAGCAGCGCGACGGCGCCGATGATCCAGTTGGTTTTGGTGTTCTTCATGGTGTGAGGCTCCTCAGGCGCGATCGGCCACACGCTCACCCAGCAGGCCCGAGGGGCGCAGCGTCAGGATGATGATGAGCACGATGAACGCAAAGATGTCGGTGTAGTGGCTGCCCAGCAAACCGCCCGTGAGCGTGCCGATGTAGCCGGAGCCGATGGCTTCGATGAGGCCCAGCAGGATGCCGCCCACCACCGCACCGGCCAGGTTACCGATACCGCCGAACACCGCCGCCGTGAAGGCCTTGAGCCCCGGCAGGAAGCCCATGGTGTGCTGCGCCGTGCCGTAGTTGGAGGCATACATGATGCCGGCGATGGCCGCCAGGATGGCTCCGATGATGAAGGTGGCCGAGATCACCATGTCGGGCTTCACGCCCATCAGGGAGGCCACGCGGGGGTTCTCCGCCGTGGCGCGCATGGCGCGGCCCAGGTTGGTGTGGTTGACCAGATAGACCAGGGAAGCCAGGGCCACCGCCGTCACCCCCAGGATCAGGATCTGGGTGGGAGTGATGTAGGCACCACCCAACTGGAACGGCGTGCTGGGCAGCAGCGTGGGATAGGGCTTGTAGTTGGGCTTCCAGATGATCATGGCCAGCGTCTGCAGCAGGATCGACATGCCGATGGCAGTGATCAGGGGGGCAAGACGGGGGCTGGTGCGCAGTGGCTTGTAGGCCACCTTTTCGATCACGAAGTTGAGCGTGGCAGCGACCACGCAGGCGATGAGCGTGGCCAGCAGCAGGATGACCCAACCCGGCGCGCCGGGCATGGCAGCCTGCATCATTCCAATACAGCTCCAGCTGGTGAGGGCGCCGATCATGAGCACCTCGCCATGGGCGAAATTGATGAGTTGAATAATGCCGTACACCATCGTGTAGCCCAAGGCTATCAAGGCGTACATGCTGCCGAGTACCAGACCGTTGATGATCTGTTGCAGCAAAATGTCCATAAGAGAAGTCCTTCGTTTGTGACGTACCCACCGCTTTGGCACCGGAATCGGTACAGCCTTGTGGGCCCGACTGCCATCTAGCAAAAAACCCGCCAGGAATGCAGCTGTGCGGGTTTGTGGACGGGATTGTAGCGAGTAGTCACAACCGCCCCAATCCAAGCCGGGCGGGGTTTTCCCTCGGGTTTTGGTCACATCAGCGCGCCACGCACTGCATAAGGAATTTTGATGCACGCAAGATAATTGATGTGCAAACTTATTACCTTGATCATGCAGAATCGGCATAAAGCAGGCTGCGCAGCACCTTGGGCCTGCCGCAGGACATGCGCGGCCACCTCGCCCCACCGAGCAGGTCTCGGATCAGGAGGCGGTGTCTGAATCCTGAAGGCCGGGAGTGGCTGCTGCGGCATTGCGTTCGCGCAGCTCACGCAGCTTCAGGGCAATCTTGATTTCGAGACCCCGCTCCACGGGCTGGTAGAAGCCAGGCTCTGGCATGCCTTCGGGCAGGTAGCTCTCCCCCGCCGCAAAGCCACCCTCTTCGTCGTGGGCGTAGCGGTAGCCCTTGCCGTAGTCGAGCTCTTTCATCAACTTGGTGGGCGCATTGCGCAGGTGCATGGGCACCGGGCGTGTGCCATCCTGTTTGACCCAGGCCCGCGCCGCGTTGTAGGCCTTGTAGACCGCGTTGGACTTGGGCGCCACCGCCAGGTACACCACGCATTCGGCCAGCGCCAGCTCGCCCTCAGGGCTGCCCAGGCGCTCGTACACCTCGCTCGCGTCCAGTGCCAGGCGCAATGCGCGCGGGTCGGCCAGGCCCACGTCCTCGGCTGCCATGCGCACCAGCCGGCGCGCCATGTAGCGGGGGTCAGCACCGCCGTCGAGCATGCGCACCAGCCAGTACAACGCAGCGTCGGGGTCAGAGCCCCGCACCGATTTGTGCAACGCGCTGATGGTGTCGTAGAACTGCTCGCCGCCCTTGTCGTAGCGGCGCATGCGCTCGCCCAGCACCTTGAGCAGCCAGGCATCGGTGATCTCGGAAAGCTTCTCCTGCGCAGCCGCCATGGCCAGGGTTTCGAGCGTGTTGAGCAGGCGACGCGCGTCGCCATCGGCATAGGCCACCAAGCGGTCGATTGCTACACCTTCGATAGCAGGTAGCGCATCTTCCTCCTGCGCCAGGGCCACAATCTGCTTCAAATCTTGCTCAGACAGCGGCTGCAGCACGTAGACCGCCGCTCGCGACAGCAGCGCGGAATTCACCTCAAACGAAGGGTTCTCGGTGGTGGCGCCGATGAAGGTGAACAGGCCTGATTCAACGTGTGGCAAGAACGCGTCTTGCTGACTCTTGTTGAAGCGGTGCACCTCGTCCACAAACACGATGGTGCGCTGCTGCATCAACCCATCGCGCGCGGCCTGGGCCTGCTCCACCGCCTCGCGAATGTCCTTGACCCCGCCCAACACGGCGCTGATGCTGATGAACTGCGCATCGAACGCATCAGCCATCAGGCGCGCAATGGTGGTTTTGCCCACTCCAGGTGGGCCCCACAGGATGCAGCTGTGCGGCCGGCCTGACTCGAAGGCCAGGCGCAGCGGCATGCCCGGGCCCAGCACATGCTGCTGCCCGATCACCTCGCCCAGCGTACGGGGCCGCAGGCGTTCTGCCAGGGGCTGATGGGCGGAGGGTTGTGCCGGAGAAGGGGCGGAGGCACCGCGTGCTGCCATGTTCGTATCCTGTCTACAGTACGCTGATTTTCAAGCCAAATTGGCTTCTAGCGCCTAAAAATCATGCGTTGGCAGCTATTATTTCAAGAGCAGAAACTACTGCTTCACCACATCAGCCCCTGCCGGAGGCTTGAACTGGAACGTGCTGGCAGGCAGCGCCGCATTGGCCTGCATACCGGTAAAGCGAATCAGCGAGCGCTGGCCAAAGCTGTCCAGAATGTCCAGGGCCGCCAGCTGCTCGCCCACAAAGCCCACACGCACGCTCTTGAGCTGGCCGTCCTTGGTCCTGGGGCTGGCCAGCACCCATTGCAGGCCATCCGCATCCGGCGAGGCCTCCAGCGTGAACTCGGCCTTCAGCGCCGACAGGTCCGGCGCGGACGCCAGCAGCGCAGCGGGCGTGCTACCCAGCGCCTGGGACTGCGAGCGCTGCGTGACCTGGTTCAGGTCCACGTCGTACAACCACAAAGTCTGGCCGTCAGCCACGATGGTCTGCTCAAAAGGTTTTTTGTAGACGAACTTGAAGCGCCCGGGGCGCTGGAACTCAAAGCTGCCGCTCGATGTCTTGGTGCGCGCGGTCTGGCCGTCCTTGGGGGGCGAGGTCACAGTCTGGGTGAAGTCGGCCTTGCCCGTCTGCGTGCCCTTCATGAAGGATTCCAGGCTTTTCAGCCCGTCAGCGCTAGCCATGCTTGCCGCAGCAGCTATCAAAATTGCAGTAGCGATCTTTTTCAACAGAAACTCCTGTGGGGTAGGGTCCGGCCTTGCGGTCCGGCCGATCATTCGCTGCGGTTGGGTACCAGCACTTCACGCTGGCCGCTGGTGGTCAGGCCACTGACGAGTCCGGCCTTCTCCATGTCTTCCAGCAGCCGCGCCGAGCGGTTGTAGCCAATGCGCAGCTTGCGCTGCACGTAAGAGATGCTGGCCTTGCGGTCTTTGAGCACCACTTCGACGGCTTGGTCGTACATGGGGTCCTTCTCGCCCCCTTCGCCGCCACCGCCCTCCCCTGACAGATCACCCTCGCCATCCACAGTTCCACCTTCGAGCACGCCTTCTATGTAGTCCGGCTCCCCTTGTTCCTTGAGGTAACTGACGACACGGTGTACTTCTTCGTCCGACACGAAGGCGCCATGCACCCGGATCGGCAGGCCCGTGCCGCTGGCCATGTAGAGCATGTCGCCCATGCCCAACAGCGCCTCAGCGCCCATCTGGTCGAGGATGGTGCGGCTGTCGATCTTGGAGCCCACCGAGAACGCGATGCGGGTGGGGATGTTGGCCTTGATCAGGCCGGTGATCACATCCACGCTGGGGCGCTGGGTGGCCAGGATCAAGTGGATGCCGGCCGCGCGCGCCTTTTGCGCCAGGCGGGCGATCAGTTCTTCGATCTTCTTGCCCACGACCATCATCAGGTCGGCCAGCTCGTCGATGATGACCACGATGTGCGGCAGGCGCTGCAGCGGTTCGGGCTCCTCGGGTGTGAGGCTGAAGGGGTTGTAGATGAACTCTTCCTTGGCCTTGGCCTCGTCGATCTTGGTGTTGTAGCCCGCCAGGTTGCGAACGCCCAGCTTGGACATGAGCTTGTAGCGGCGTTCCATCTCGGCCACGCACCAGTTCAGGCCATGCGCCGCCTGCTTCATGTCGGTGACCACGGGCGCCAGCAGGTGCGGAATGCCTTCGTAGACCGACATTTCCAGCATCTTGGGGTCGATCATCAACAGACGCACATCGCGCGCCTCGGCCTTGTACAGCAGCGAGAGGATCATCGCGTTGATCCCCACCGACTTGCCAGAGCCCGTGGTACCCGCCACCAGCACGTGCGGCATCTTGGCCAGGTCGGCCACCACCGGGTTGCCCACGATGTCCTTGCCCAGGCCCATGGTGAGCATGCTCTTTGCCTCGTGATAGACCTGCGATCCCAGGATTTCGGACAGGCGGATGGACTGCCGCTTGGCGTTGGGCAGTTCCAGCGCCATGTAGTTCTTGCCGGGAATGGTCTCCACCACGCGGATCGACACGAGGCTGAGCGAGCGCGCCAGGTCCTTGGCCAGTCCCACGATCTGCGAACCCTTCACGCCCGTGGCGGGTTCGATCTCGTAGCGTGTGATCACCGGGCCGGGCATGGCCGCGACCACGCGCACTTCCACGCCAAAGTCCTTCAGCTTTTTCTCGATGAGCCGGCTGGTCATCTCCAGCGTCTCGGGGGCCACGGTTTCCTGGCGCTGCAGAGGGCCGTCCAGCAGGTCCACCAGCGGCAGCTTGCTGTCCGGCATCTCGGTGAACAGGGGCTTCTGGCGCTCTTTCACCACACGGGTGCTCTGCGGCACATCCACCAGAATCGGCTCGATGATTTGCACGGGCTCGGGGTGGTGCACCTCGCTTTCGGTGCGCTCCTCCAATACCACCACTTCGCGCTCGCGGGCCGCCTTGCGGCCCACTGCGACGTCCTTGGCCACCTCGCGTTTTGCCAGGCGCGCCTGCACCAGCGCATCAAGGCGCCCTCCGAGAAACTCCGCCACATGGCCCCACGAGAAGCGGAACACCAGCGCCGCCCCCGCCACCGCCAGCACGATCGCCAACAAGCCGGAGCCCGTAAATCCCAGCCACTTCACACCAGCTGGCCCCACCAGGTACCCCAGCACGCCACCCGCATGCCCAGGCAGGAACGATTCAAACCGGTACAAACGCGACCACTCCAGCGCCGTGCTGGAACACATCAGCACCACCAGTCCACCCCAGAACGTGGCCCGGCGCACCAGAGGGCTGGCGGCGCCGGCCACCACTTCGCCCCCACGCATCCAGCGCGCCAGCGACGACAGCCAGGCCCGCACGCCAGCCGCCACGCACCACCACACTGAAAACCCCAGCGCAAAGTAGCTGCCATCGGCCAGCCAGGCGCCGAAGCGCCCCGCCCAGTTGGCAACGGAGCGCGCGTCGCGGGCACCCGAGGTGGACCAGGCCGCATCCTGCGCCGAATAGCTGACCAGCGCCAGCAGCCAGAAAACCAGGGCCAGCAAGCCCACCACCAGGGCGATTTCGTGGCCAAAACGGGCGGCGCCCGTGCGGGGCGGCGACTTGGCCGCCGCCGATGCATTCAGGGTATTGAGGGAATAGGTCATAAACGTGCGGGGTGAGCTTACCCCATGCGTTGCGCTGGGCGCACCACCCGGCGCAGGGTCCGCCCCCCGGATTTCAGCCCAGCGCGTTCAGCCGGTCCTTGAGCAGGGTAGCCCCGCTGGGCAGTGCCTCGATGAAGCCGCGCTCCTCCAGGTCTTTCATCACGCGGCTGACCATTTCGCGGGAAGCTCCCACCATCTTGGCCAGGTCCTGGCGGGAGATTTTGTCCTTGATCAGCAGCTGCCCCTGCGCATCGGGCACCGCAAAGTCCAGCAAGGCATGGGCCACCCGGCCGTACACATCCAGTAACGCGAGTGACTCAATCTTGCGATCTGCATGGCGCAGCCGCTTGACCAGCCCGCGCATCACCACCAAAGACATGGACGCGTTCTCGGTGAGGCAACGCGCAAACTCCGTACGCCCCAGCATCAGCACGTCGGTCTGCACCTCGGCACGCACCGTGGCCGAGTGGGGTTCGTTGTCGATGATGCTCATCTCGCCCAGGTAGTCGCCCTGGGCGAGGGTGGCCAGAATCACCTCACGCCCCCGGCTGTCCGAGGTCATGACCCGGGCGCGCCCTGTGAGCAGGATGTACAGGGCATTGGACTTTTGCCCCTGCTCCACCAGCGCCTCGCCCCGCTTGAAGCGGCGTTTGATCACTGCGCCGCTGATCACCTCGGCCTGAGCCACCGTCAGCAGCGAAAACAAAGGTACCCGGCGCAGCAGGTCGAGGTTGGACAACATCGTGGACATGCAAACATCTCCTTTCAGGGGTGCGACCCAACCGGAGCCGCAACGGGTTATCAATGGGTTCTTACAATCACCGTGATTGAAAACGGGGCCACTCTCGCGAGCGGACGCCGGTTGATACTCGGCGGCTCAACCCCCAGCTTTCCCAACAGCGCCCCATGTAGCGGGCGCAAAACACAGGCTTTTACCATGTCCACCACCCAACACGCGAAAGTTCTGATCCTCGGCTCGGGCCCTGCGGGCTACACCGCAGCGGTTTATGCCGCCCGTGCCAACCTGAACCCGGTGCTGATCACCGGCATGGCCCAGGGTGGCCAGCTGATGACCACCACCGAGGTGGACAACTGGCCTGCCGACGTGCACGGCGTGCAGGGACCGGAGCTGATGCAGCGTTTTCTGGAGCACGCAGAGCGCTTCAAGACCCAGATCATCTTCGACCACATCAACAAGGTCGATTTCAGCAAGCGGCCCTTCACACTCACCGGCGACAGCGGTACCTACACCTGCGACGCATTGATTCTGGCCACTGGCGCATCGGCCAAATACCTGGGCCTGCCTTCGGAAGAAGCCTTCATGGGCAAGGGCGTGTCCGGCTGCGCGACCTGTGACGGCTTCTTCTACCGCGAGCAGGATGTCTGCGTGGTCGGTGGCGGCAATACGGCGGTGGAGGAAGCGCTGTACCTGTCGAACATCGCCCGCAAGGTCACCCTGGTGCACCGCCGCGACAAGTTCAAGGCCGAACCCATTCTGGTGGACAAGCTCAACGAGAAAGTGGCAGCGGGCAAGATCGAGCTCAAGCTGTTCCACACTCTGGACGAGGTGCTGGGCGACAACACGGGCGTGACCGGTATCCGCATCAAGAGCACGAAGGACGGCAGCACGGAAGACATCAAGCTGCAAGGTTGCTTCATCGCCATCGGCCACGCGCCCAACACCGAGATCTTCCAGGGCCAGCTGGAGATGGAAAACGGCTACATCATCACCCAGGGTGGGCTCAAGGGTTTTGCCACACAGACCAGCGTGCCCGGCGTGTTTGCCGCAGGCGACGTGCAGGATCATGTGTACCGTCAGGCCATCACCAGCGCGGGCACCGGCTGCATGGCCGCGCTGGACGCCCAGCGCTTCCTTGAACAAGAGTCTTGATGAAAAACTGGGCAGCAGGCTATAATCTGCGGCTTTGCTGAATTCGGCCCGTTTTTGCGGTCCTCCGAAACAGGCAAATCGGGTTACCGCCACCCTTTCTGGCGAGGTGAGGCCGCAAGCCAACCTGGGCACACAGCCCAGGGCTCAGCGAACGGCCGTTAATCAGTATCGGAGTGTCCTCATGGCACGCGTCTGCGACGTAACGGGCAAGAAGCCCATGACGGGGAACAATGTTTCCCACGCCAACAACAAAACCAAGCGCCGGTTCCTGCCGAACCTGCAATACCGCCGTTTCTGGGTCGAGACCGAAAACCGTTGGGTGCGCCTGCGTGTTTCGAGCGCTGCCCTGCGTTTGATCGACAAGAACGGTATCGACTCGGTGCTCGCAGACCTGCGTGCCCGTGGCCAGGCTTAAGGAGTAGCACCATGGCAAGCAAAGGCGGACGCGACAAGATCAAGCTGGAATCCACTGCGGGTACCGGTCACTTCTACACCACGACCAAGAACAAGAAGACCATGCCCGAGAAGATGCTGATCATGAAATTTGATCCCAAGGCTCGCAAGCATGTGGAATACAAGGAAATGAAGCTGAAGTAATTCAGTCTCTTTCTTGTTATCCCAAAGGCCGCCCGGCATTCAGCCCGGCGGCTTTTTTCATGGCTGCAATCCACGCAGCCTGATGACTACAGCACCGCCTCCCGCCATCGACGACTTGTTCCCCACCAACTTCGAGAGCCAGCAGGCCCACAGCCAACAAAAAACCGCTGAGGGCACAAAGCCCAGCAGCGGTTTATGGGGGAGGTGCGCCGGGGTCAGTGGTCCGACCGACAGCCCCACCAAGGCATTACATCAGGCCCGTGCAGCGCGCAGACTGATGGAGAACTCGCGCAGAGTGGCAATACCGCTCTCCTCGGCACGACGGCACCAAGCCTGCAAGTCGGCAGTGAGTTGCTCACGGGATTGCGATGTATTGAGCCACAGCTGACGCAGTTCTTCGCGCATAGTCACCATCTTGTCCAGGGCCGGATGCGCAGCGCGGGCCTGAGCCAGCTGGGGCAAGGCCCCCGCCGGCACCTTCTCGGCATCGCGATGCAGCCAGCGCTTGGCGGCCTTGAGCACCGATACATCGGCCTGACGGGCCTGCAGCGCGGCAATCTCATCCTTGCACGCCTTGCGCACACCACGCGCATAGCCCGCCATCACTTCATAGCGGTTGGCGATCAAGGCCTCCAGCGTCTTTTCATCAGCCACCGGCTTGACATCGCCCAGTTGCAACTTGGGTGGCACCTTCTTCACGGTAGCCCAGCCGATTTTCTTCATGAGGCTGATGTACACCCAGCCAATGTCAAATTCATACGGCTTGACCGAGAACTTGGCCGACGTGGGGTAGGTGTGGTGGTTGTTGTGCAGCTCTTCGCCGCCAATGATGATGCCCCAGGGCGACAGGTTGGTGCTGGCGTCCTGCGCCTCGAAGTTGCGGTAGCCCCAGTAGTGGCCCACACCATTGACCACCCCTGCTGCCCAGAACGGAATCCAGAGCATCTGCACCGCCCACACCGCGGCGCCCAGGGCGCCAAACAGGGCCAGGTTCAGGATGAGCATGAGGCCCACGCCCTGCCAGCCGTAGCGGGTGTACACATTGCGCTCCATCCAGTCATCGGGCGTGCCGTGACCGAACTTCTTGATGGTTTCCATGTTCTTGGACTCGGCGCGGTACAGCTCGGCGCCGCGCCACATCACCGTGTCCAGCCCGCGGGTCTGGGGGCTGTGGGGGTCATCCACAGTTTCACACTTGGCGTGGTGCTTGCGGTGGATGGCCACCCATTCCTTGGTCACCATGCCGGTACCAATCCACAGCCAGAAGCGGAAGAAATGCGAGGGGATGGCATGCAGATCCAGCGCGCGGTGTGCCTGCGCGCGGTGCAGGAAGATCGTGACCGCCGCGATCGTGATGTGGGTCGTGGCAAGGGTGTACAACACGATCTGCCACCAGGACAGGTTCCACAACCCATTTCCCAGCCAGTCAATGGCGGCGTTCAATACAGCCCAGTCGGGTAACAGCATATTCACAAAAACCTTACTACAGAGAACCCGCTCACCAACGAAACAGGTCATTAATTTTAGATGGCCCGTTTCTGAACGGATCGGGGGAATCCACAGTATTTACGCTGGTTTAGGGTGTTTAGAGCCCTGCCTCCAGCGTTTCAGTCCTTTTTGGCCCAGATGGCGGCAAAAAACCCGTCGGTCTGATGCAGATGGGGCCATAAGCGCAAATAACCACTGCCCGATGCCCCCCCGCTGCACAAACCCTTGGCCCCATCGACCTTGAGCTGCTCCAGCAGTTCACCAGCATCCAGCAGCTGGAAGTCGGGGTGTGTTGCGCTGAAGGCCTCGGCAATGGCCTCGTTTTCTTGCGGCAGGATGCTGCAGGTGGCATACACCAGACGGCCGCCCGGCTTGAGCAGGCGGGCTGCGCTGTCCAGGATGGCCGTCTGCTTGGCCACCAGCTCCTCGATGGCCTTGGGCGACTGGCGCCATTTGAGGTCGGGGTTGCGCCGCAGGGTGCCCAGGCCCGAGCAAGGCGCGTCCACGAGGACGCGGTCGATCTTGCCCGCCAGGCGCTTGACGCGGTCGTCGCGCTCGTGGGCGATGGCGGCAGGGTGCACGTTCGACAGGCCGCTGCGGGCCAGGCGCGGTTTGAGCGCATCCAGGCGGTGAGCTGACACGTCAAAGGCGTACAGCCGCCCAGTGCTGCGCATGCTCGCGCCAATGGCCAGCGTCTTGCCCCCAGCGCCAGCGCAGAAGTCCACCACCATCTCGCCACGCTTGGCGTCGAGCAGCAGGGCCAGCAGCTGTGAGCCCTCGTCCTGTACCTCGATGGCGCCCCGCGTGAAGGCATCGAGCTTGGTCAGCGCGGGCTTGTCATCAATGCGCAGGCCCCAGGGTGAATACGGTGTGGGATGCGCCTTGATGCCAGCTTTGGCCAACTCCTTTTGCACATCGGCGCGCTTGTCCTTGAGGGCATTGACGCGCAAATCCAGGGGGGCGCTCTGGGCCAGACTTTCCACCAGCGGCCAGAAGCCATCGCCCAGCTGGTCCTTCAGGGGCTTGACCATCCATTCGGGCAGGTTGTGGCGATGGCGCTCCATCAAGTCATCGACCGTGACCGCATCGCACTGATCCAGCCAGTTTTTCTCCTGGTCGGTCAACGCACTCTTGAGGAAATCGCGCGGGCCGTAGAAACCCAGGATGGCCAGGCGGCGCTCCTTGGGACCCGAGCCTGACGGGGCCATGTGGTCAAACAGCAGCTTCTTGCGCAGAACGGTGTAAACCGTTTCAGCCAGCGTGGCGCGCTCGCGCGGCCCCAGGCCACGGTTGTCGCGGAAGAAACGCGACACCACCGCGTCGGCGGGGTGTTCAAACGTGAGGGTGAGCCTGACCAGTTCGGCGCAGGCGTCGAGAAGAACTTTGGGATGCATCCTGCGATTGTCCCATTCCCTGCCAACCTGGCGACATCGCCCCCACCCGCCCAACGCGGGAGCCAAACCTCAACGGCCAACTCGCTCCATGCGCGGCCTGGGCGTCAACGGGTATAGATCGGCTCGAACGCCGAGCGCTCGATCTGCTGCAGCGTCGGTGACTCGCCCGCCCACAGCACCAGCGCGGGGCCGGGCAGGCTCAGGTTGCGCTCCAGCGCGCGGCACAGGTGGTAGCGGCTTTCATCGTCCATGCCCGGCAGCTCGACAAACACCAGGTAGGCCCTGCGCTGGGGGTACTCGCGCAGGTTCTTGCGCACCAGCCAGCAGCGGGCCAGAGGAGCGCAGCGGGCCAGTTCGGACTGCAGTTCGGCCAGCTCGAAGGAGCTGAGGTCGTGCCGCACGATCTGGCTGAAGAACGAGGTGCCCGACAGCTCTTCCCAGGCCCGCTCTTCGGATTCTTGCGCGCGTTCCAGCCGCTTGCGCCACTGCTTGAAGGCGGCTGCATCGTGGTCCAGCCCCAGGCGTGGGGTCTCCAGCTCGGCCAATGCCGTGCGCGCGGCCCAGTAGCGGTCGCTGCTGCCTGTTTCCCACAACCGGTGCAGCAGCTGGAGCTTGCCCACCCGATCATCGTCCGCCAGGCAAGGCACCAGTCCACGCAGCGCAGCGGGGTATTCGGGGCTGCGCTGCAGTGCCAGCTCGTACAGGGCGCGCACATCGGCATGCGGATCCAGGTGGCGCTTGAGGCGGGCCAGTTCCACCAGGTCGGCCGCACTGCTCTGTGCCGTCGATGCCCCCAGGGCCTCGGGGGGGGGGGGGGCGCGTGCGCGCACGCGCCCCAGCCAGGCGTGGTGCTGCTTCCATTCGCTGGCATTGTCGCGGCACCATTGCTTGTCGAAATGTGCCACCCAGCGCTTGGCATCCGGCCCCAACAGGGCCAAAGCGTTGCCGCGCGACCAGTCAGGCAGCGTGGGCGTGGCATCCAGTGCCTCAATGCGGTCGCGCAGGCCGGGGTGGGTGTCGTCCAGATTGCTCAGGCGCTTGAGCGCCTGGCGCAAGGCGTCATTGGCAAAGGCTGCATCGGGGGCCTTGGCCAGGGCACGGCGCATGCTGCGGTAAGGGCCCACCGGCAACGGATTGCCCGCCGCTGCACACCAGTGGCTGCCCCAGAACTCTGCCTGCAGCCACGCGCCCCGGATCTCGATCTCGGCGAGGGCCGCAGCGGTCACGTCGCGACCCAGCAGCTTGCCAGCGATCCGGTCGGCTTCGTATTCATCCTGGCGGGCCAGCGCAAAGGTCTTGGCAGAGAAACGCGGAAAGTACCAGCGCATGAACAGCTGGGTGGCGGCAGCGACCGGGCCTTCATCGTCGGCCAGGCTGTGGTTCAGGCGCATCCACGACAGGCGCGTGCGGTAGATCCAGGCCGCAAAGCGGCCATGGTCGCCCCGCAGGTGGCCATACTCGTGCGCCAGCACCGCCAGGAACCGCGGCCGGTCAAGTGCCATCAACAGGGGCAGGCCAATGCTCAGGTGATTGACGGCGCCGCCCAGCAGCCCAAAACGCGGCAGTTGCTGGATGCTGGCATTGAACTCGTCGGTCAGCGTGACCTTGTGGATGGGGGGGCCCTTGATCTTGCGGCGGATGCGCGCCAGCGCTTCAAACAGGTCGGGGGCATCCAGTGCTGTGATCTCCACGCCCTGGGGCTCATCAAACCGCACCCACAGCGCACGCAGGCTCACCCACAGCAGACCTCCGGCACCCAGCAGGGCCCACAGCATCGCGAAACGAAAGCGCCCCTGCAGCAACTGGGGCACCACCCACAGCAAAATACCCACGGCCAGTGCCACACACCCCAGCACCCATGCATAACCCAGGGCGGCAAACGCAGCCACACTGCGGCGGTATGCGCGACTGTTCTCGGCGCTGGCATGCTCGCTCATGCGCACCATGTGCACAAAATCTGCCTGATCCACGGGCGTCCCTCACTCTGGTTGATTTTTTTCAGGCGCCATCCTAACCATTCACGCCACCGCAACACCATGACCGACGACGACCTGCCCGAGCTCATCCGCACGCCACCCGGCCTGTACCGCCACTACAAGGGCATGCTCTATGAAGTGATCGACACCGTGCGCCACAGCGAGACGCTGGAGCCCATGACGCTGTACCGCGCGCTGTATGGCCAGCGCGGCCTGTGGGTGCGGCCGGCCGCCATGTTTGAGGAGCAAGTGCTCATCGATGGCGTGCTGCGCCCCCGGTTTGAAAAATGGGAGGGCGAAGCTCCCGCCGCCTGAGCCCTACTGATATCCGGCGACAGCGCGCGGAAACACCGCGGCCACCACCAGCCCACCGCCCGGTGCATTGCGAAGGGCCAGTTGGCCACCGTGGCGCCGCACGATGTCGCTGGCGATGGTGAGCCCCAGCCCCACCCCTCCGCTCTGGCGATTGCGCGATGCCTCCACACGGTAGAAGGGCTCCAAGACCCGGTCCAGCTCCTCGGGCGACAGGCCCGGGCCGTGGTCGCGCACCTCGATGGTCAGGGCGTCTGCCGCATCGTGCAGCGTGACCTCGGCGCTGCCGCCGTAGCGCACGGCATTGCCCACCAGGTTGTCCAGGCAACGCCGCAGTGCCACGGCCTGCACGCGCAAGGGGGCAGCCTGCCCCGCCACGGTGACGGCGTGACCCATCGCCACCTGGTCGTCCGCCATGCTGTCCACCAAGGCCTGCACATCCAGATGCACCCAAGCCTCCGCACCCGCCACGCCGCGCAGGTAATCCAGCGTGGAGGCAATCATGGCGTCCATTTCGGCAATGTCGCGCCGAAACAGCTGCTGCGCCTGGGCGTCACCCAGGCTTTCGGTGCGCAGCCGCAGCCGCGTCAGGGGCGTGCGCAAGTCGTGCGACACGGCCGCCACAAAGCGGTCGCGCTCGGCCAGTTGCTGGCGGATGCGCGCCTGCATCTGGTTGAACACACGGCTGGCGTCGCGGCATTCCAGCGTGCCGTCCTCGGGCAACGGGGTGCGGTGGATGTCGCGCCCCAGCTCTTGCGCGGCCGTGGCCAGCCGGCGCATGGGGCGCGACAGCCAGCGCGCAGCCCACCAAGCTGCAGCCACCAATGCGGCCAGGCGCACACTGATGTCCAGCAACAGGCCCAGCTGCAGCGACGGTGGTGCGTTCCACAAGCCCGGTGCGGGCCCCGGCAGCGGCAATGGGCGCCCATCGGCCGCCAATGCGTGCGGCGGCGGGCCAGGCGGGTGGCCTGGATGGGCAGGGCGCAGCTCGAACATCAGCGTCAGCGCCAGCACATGGCTCACGATGACGGCGGCGATGAGCAGCAGAGCGAGCCGGCCAAACAGGGTGTCAGGCGTGCAGCGCTGGACTGCAGCGCGCAGCTGCGATTGCGTGGGCGTCAGTGGGGCCACCCTACCTGCCCTTGCAGCGACTGCACGTTGAACAGATACCCGGCACCGCGCACGGTGCGGATCATGGAAGGCGACCGCGGGTCGTCCGCAAGCTTGCTGCGCAGGCGTGACACCAGCAGGTCGATGCTGCGCTCGAATGCATCCATGGCCCGGCCGCGGGCCTGCTCCATGAGCTGGTCGCGGCTGAAAACGCGGCGCGGCATGCGCAAAAAGGTGCACAGCAAACGGAACTCGGCATTCGACAAGGGCACCACCATGCCCCCGGGCGACACCAGATGCCGCTCCAGGCTGTGCAGCGTCCAGCCATCAAACCGCACCACTTCGTCGGGGCCCTGCCGCACAGGTGCCTCGGCGCCGCGCGTGCGGCGCAGCACGGTCTGGATGCGGGCTACCAGCTCACGCGGCTCGAAGGGTTTGCCCATGTAATCGTCCGCGCCCATCTCCAGCCCCAGCACGCAGTCATACGGGTTGGCGCGCGCGGTGAGCATGATGATGGGCACCCGTGAGCGCTCGCGTAGCTCCCTTGCCAGCGTGATCCCGTCGGTGCCGGGCAGCATCACATCCAGCACCACCATGCCGATGGGCTGGGCGGCCATCTGGGCGCGCATCGTCTGCGCGTCACAGGCCGCGTGGGCGGCATAGCCAAAGCGGGTCAGGTAGTCGGTGAGTAGTGTGGTGATCTCGACATCGTCGTCCACCACCAGGATGTGTTGCATGGGCAGGCACAGGCACAAAAGAACGCACCAAGTTTAGGGACGCTTCGCACCCTGCGCGGGGCAATCTGGCGGGCCTTTGCCCCCCTGTTCATGCCTTGCATCTGCCCTTTGTATCGGCCTTGGTACAAAGCGGACAAACCCTGGAGACACGCGCACCCAAGAATGGGATCGGGCCATGGCTGAGGGCTTCCGCAGTGGAGGGCCCCGCACCGGTCCACCTTTGGAACGAAAGGAACAACGATGACGACCATCAGTAGCGTCAGCAGTGCCTGGTCCAGTGCGAGCGTGCAGCGGGCATCGCGCCCGGGGCCTTCGCCGGAGCGGCTGCTGTCCAAGATCGATACCGACGGTAGCGGCGGCGTGAGCGACACCGAATTGCAGGGCCTGCTGGGCAACGTGGCGAAGAAAACCGGCGTCAGCAGCCAGACCAGCGCGGCCGACTTGGTGAAGCAATACGACGCCAACGGCGACGGCAGCCTGAACGCCGACGAGCTGGGCAACACTCTGCAAAGCGCGCTGCCACCGCCCCCCTCCACCATGGCATTTGCCCAGTCGCGCGGTGGCGAAGGCAGCAGTTCGGCCACCAGCGCCACCGGCCAGGCGGGCGACGACCTGTTTGGCAAAGTGGACAGCGACGGCGATGGCGCCGTGAGCAAGACCGAGCTGCAGGCCCTGCTGGAGGCCATGTCCGGCGGCACCGCCAGCCAGACCGGCGTAAGCAGCGACGACGTGTTCAGCCAGCTGGATACCGATGGTGATGGCAGCCTGACGCAGGCCGAGTTCGATGCGGGTCGCCCTTCAGGCCCCGGCGCGGGTGCCGATGGCATGCAGGCCATGGGCGGCATGCCACCGCCTCCGGGTGGTCCGAGGGGTGCAGGTGGCGCTGGCGCCGCATCCGATAGCAGCTCGGCGACCAGCTACGACCCCCTGGACACCAACGAGGATGGCAAGGTCTCCGCCGCCGAGCGCCTGGCGGGCGGAACCAGTACGGCCGAGCAGGACGCCATCACCGCGCTGTTCAACGCCATCGACACCGACGGCGATGCCAGCATCAGCGCCAGCGAGTCGAAGGCGTTCATCGACCAGCTGACCAGTCAGGTGCAGTCCACCACCAGCACCAGCACCGAGTCCACCGGCCGCAACGACCTGGCGCGGCTGGCCGACTTTGCGCGGCAGCAGTACGAACGCGCCGCCAGCGACTGGCGCACGGCATCGAACACCAGCAGTCTGAGCGCCGTGGCCTGACAAGGTGTGAACGACCCGGCTGCGCCCTCCGGGCACCCCTGATTTCTGGCCGCACAGTGCGATTCGCCCGTCAGTTGACGAGCTGTGCGAGCCAGAAACCGGCCCCGGGGCTGGTGGATGGGCCCTGGGACACGAAATCTGATTCAAATCGGCCAGATGCGCTAGTGCATCATGCCTTGTTTGCTATAAATTCAGTAGCAAATTCCCTGCCAGCGTGGGAGCGGTGGGCACCCCACGCGCACGGCCCTGCCTCACCCCGACCTCACCCCCTACAGGGAGCGCACCAGCGCCCGCACGGCGCGGGGGTAGATCACATGCTCCTGGGTCAGCACCCGGGCGGCCAGCGTCTCGGCGGTGTCGCCCGGCAGCACCGGCACCACGGCCTGGTCCAGGATGGGGCCCACATCCAGCTCGGCCGTCACCTGGTGCACCGTCACGCCCGCAAACTTGCAGCCTGCATCGATGGCGCGCTGGTGCGTGTGCAGCCCGGTGAACGCGGGCAGCAGCGAGGGGTGTATGTTGATGAGCCGCCCCGCGTAGTGCGCCACAAATGCGGGCGTCAGGATGCGCATGAACCCTGCCAGCACCACCAGGGCAGGCTGGTGGCGGTCAATGGTGGCCGCCAGCTCGGCATCAAAAGCCTCGCGGGTGGCAAAGGCCTTGTGGTCCAGCGCCTCGGCAGCGATGCCCTGCTCGCGCGCAAACACCAGCCCGGCGGCCTCCGGCTTGTTGCTGATGACGGCCGCCACGCGGGCGCCGTAGCGCTGCTCCCAGCGCTCCTGCTGTGCCGTGCGGACGATGGTGGCCATGTTGGAGCCGCCGCCAGAGATCAGAATGACGATGTTCTTCATAAATTGCCACGGATTATCTAGGAGGCTGTCGAGCATGGGGTTGGCTCTGCGCCACCGCCTGGGGGTGCCAGGCAAGGCGCGGGTGAGGCCGTGTGGCCCAGCCACACAACGAACCCGCAACGCAGCATGGCGGCCCCAGGCGGCGGCCCGAAGGGTTGTGCGACATAGCACGCAGGCGGCGTTGCCCATGCTCGCTGCGCAGCCAGTGCAGCTTGCGCTGGGCGCCTAGCCTGCATACTCTGTCGCACAACGCAGCGCCAACCCCAAGCCCGACAGCCTCCTCATGCCCTTCGACCCCACCACCCGTCCACTGACACCCAACGAAGCCCGCGTGCTCGCCACTCTGATGGAAAAGGCGCGCACCGTGCCCGACAGCTACCCCATGTCGCTCAACGGCCTGGTCACCGGCTGCAACCAGAAAACCAGCCGCGACCCGGTGATGAACCTGAGTGATGCAGAGGCGCAGGAGGCGCTGGATTCGCTCAAACTGCTGACGCTGGCATTTGAGAGCAGCGGCAACCGCACCACACGCTGGGAACACAACTTTCAGCGCGGCGTGGGCGTGCCCGAGCAGTCGGCCGTGCTGCTGGGCCTGCTCATGCTGCGCGGCCCACAGACGGCGGGTGAGCTGCGCATCAACGCTGAGCGCTGGTACCGGTTTGCGGACATTTCGTCGGTCGAAGCCTTTCTGGACGAGCTGCAGGAGCGCAGTGCCGAAAAGGGTGGCCCGCTGGTCGTGCAGCTGCCCCGCGCTCCCGGCGCGCGCGAGCAACGCTGGGCGCATTTGATGTGCGGGCCGGTGGACACCACAGCCAGCCATGCGCCCGCAGGCAGTGCGAGCGCCAGCCCATCGCCTGCGCTGCAGGCCCGCGTGGACGCCCTGGAGGCCGAAGTGGCAAGCCTGCGCAACACTGTGCAGCGCCTGTGCGCCGAGCTGGGCATTTCCCCTGAGTTCAGTCCAATGTCGCCACCCGGACAGGAATAAAACGAACGACCGTGCTACAAATGCAGTATCACTAGGAGACGCACCGCATGGATCTCGCATTCACCCCCGAAGAGCAGGCCTTTCGCGAAGAGATTCGCGCTTGGGTTCACGCCAATCTGCCCAAAGAAATCTCTCACAAGGTCCACAACGCCTTGCGCCTGACCCGCGAGGACATGCAGGGCTGGGCCAAGATTCTGGGAAAAAAAGGCTGGCTGGGCTTTGGCTGGCCCAAAGAGTTTGGCGGCCCGGGCTGGACGGCCGTGCAAAAGCACCTGTTTGAAGAAGAGTGTGCGCTGGCCGGTGCGCCCCGCATCATCCCCTTCGGCCCCGTGATGGTGGCCCCGGTGATCATGGCGTTTGGCAACTCCGAGCAGCAAAAGCGCTTTTTGCCCGGCATCGCCAGCGGCGAAGTCTGGTGGAGCCAGGGCTACAGCGAACCTGGTTCGGGCTCGGACCTGGCCAGCGTCAAGACCCGCGCAGAGCGGGTGGGCGACAAGTACATCGTCAACGGCCAGAAGACCTGGACCACCCTGGGCCAGCATGGCGACTGGATGTTCAACCTGGTGCGCACCAGCACCGAGGGCAAGCCCCAGACCGGCATCTCCTTCCTGCTGCTGGACATGAAGTCCAAGGGCGTCACCGTGCGCCCCATCAAGCTGCTGGACGGCGAGTGCGAGGTGAACGAAGTGTTCTTCGACAACGTCGAAGTTCCCGCCGAGAACCTGATCGGCGAAGAGAACAAGGGCTGGACCTACGCCAAGCACCTGCTGAGCCACGAGCGCACCAACATCGCCGACGTGAACCGCAGCAAGCGCGAACTGGAACGCCTGAAGCGCATCGCCAAGACCGAAGGCGTGTGGGACGACCTGCGCTTCCGGGACCAGATCGCCCTGCTCGAAGTGGACATCGTCGCTCTGGAAATGCTGGTCCTGCGCGTGCTGTCCGCCGAGAAGTCGGGCAAGAACTCGCTCGACATCGCGGGTCTGCTCAAGATCAAGGGCAGCGAGATCCAGCAGCGTTACGCCGAGCTGATGATGCTGGCCGCCGGCCCCTTTGCCATGCCCTTCATCGAAGAGGCCATGGAGGCGGGCTGGCAGGGCAACTTCCCCGGCGGCGTCACCGCCAACGCGCCGCTGGCGTCCACCTACTTCAACCTGCGCAAAACCACCATCTACGGTGGCAGCAATGAAGTTCAACGCAACATCGTCGCGCAGACGGTTCTGGGCTAAGGAGACAAGAACATGGATTTCGATTTTTCTGACGACCAGGAGCAACTGCGCGACGCCGTGCGCAAGTGGGTGGACAAGGGCTACACGTTCGAGCGCCGCCGCGCTGCCGTGGCCGCAGGCGGTTTTGACCGCGCCGCCTGGGGCGAACTGGCCGAGCTGGGCCTGACCGCCCTCACCGTGCCCGAAGCGCACGACGGCATGGGCCAGGGCGCCATCGATGCGATGGTCGTGGCCGAAGAACTGGGCCGCGGCATTGTGCTGGAGCCGATTGCCCAAGCCTTCATTGCCAGCAGTGTGCTGTCGCACTACGCACCGGCCGACGTACAAGGCGCCTGGCTGCCCCGCGTGGCCAGCGGCGAAGCCCTGGTGGTGCTGGCCCAGCAGGAGCGCAAAGCGCGCTACCGCCTGGACGTTTGCGATGCAAAAGCGGCCAAAGCGCAATCAGGATATGCGGTTACAGCTATCAAAAGCGTAGTACCCACTGGCGACAAGGCCGACGCCTTCATCGTGCCTGCGCAACTCGACGGCAAGATCGCCCTCTTCCTGGTCGAGCGCACGGCCAGCGGCGTGACCACGCAGGGCTACGTCACGCAAGACGGCAGCCGCGCCGCCGAGGTGCAGCTGGCCAACGCCCCCGCCACGCTCATCACCACCGACGGCCTGGCCGCGCTGGAACTGGCCGTGGACACCGGCATTGCCGCCGCCTGCGCCGAAGCCGTGGGCGTGATGGACAAGACTGTGGCCATCACCGTCGAATACATGAACCAGCGCAAGCAGTTTGGCGTGTTCATTGCCAGCTTCCAGGCGCTGCGCCACCGCGTGGCCGACATGAAGATGCAGCTGGAGCTGGCCCGCTCGATGAGCTACTACGCCAGCCTGAAGCTGGGCGCCCCCGCCGCCGAACGCCGTGCCGCCATGGCCCGCGCCAAGGTGCAGCTGGGCCAGTCGATGCGCTTTGTCGGCCAGCAAGCGGTGCAACTGCACGGTGGCATTGGCGTGACGGACGAATACATCGTGAGCCACTACTTCAAGAAGCTCACGCAGCTGGAAGTGACTTTTGGCGACACGCTGCACCATCTGGGCGAAGTGTCCGCCCGCATGCAAGACACGGCGGGCGTGTTTGCCTGATGTGAACTGACGCAGGCGCGTAACACCCGCAAACGATGCTCGTGGATTCCCCAGTCCACGGGCATTTTTTCTTTTTGGAGACTCCCCCATGAATCACGCATTCCTGTTGCCACGCCGATCCCTCTTGCTGGCAGCCGCTGCGGCCGCCGGCCTGGCGCTGGCAGGCTGCGCCACCCAGAGCCCCAGCCTGGCAGAAGCACCGCCCATCGTCTTTGTGCATGGCAACGGCGACACCGCCGCGCTGTGGCAGACCACCGTCTGGCGGTTCGAGTCCAACGGCTGGCCCCGCGAGCGCCTGCACGCCATCGACGTGCCCTACCCCCTGTCGCGCGATGAGGACGCCAAGCCCCAGCTGGGCCGCACCTCGGCCGCCGAGCACATGGCCTACCTCAAGGCCGAAGTGGACAAGGTGCTCAAAGCCACAGGCGCCCGCCAGGTCGTGCTGGTCGGCAACTCGCGCGGCGGCAATGCCATCCGCAACTACATCTACAACGGGGACGGCGACAAGACGGTGAGCCACGCGATCCTCGGCGGCACACCCAACCACGGCGTGTGGGCGATACCGGGGTTCCGAGAAGGCAACGAGTTCTCGGGCACAGGCCCCTTCCTCAAAGCGCTGAATGCCCCCAAGAACGCTGCGGGCGACGAAGTGAGCGGCCCGGTGAAATGGCTGACCATCCGCTCGGACAACAACGACAAGTTCGCCCAGCCCGACGGCCTGTGGATCGGCCAGAAAGGCACGCCCACCAACGTGACCGCCACCGGCCCCGAACTCAAGGGTGCCACCAACGTGGTGATTCCGCGCATCGACCACCGCGAGACTTCGTACTCTCCCGTTGCGTTTGAAGCCACCTACCGCTTCATCACCGGCAAGCCCCCCGCACGCACCGAGATCGCCGCGGAGAAACCCGTAGTGATCAACGGCAAAGTCACGGGCTTGGGGGTGGACTCTGCCGACCCCAAGACCGGCAACTTCAGCAACAACCTGCCCCTGGCGGGTGCCCAGCTGGAGGTGTACGCCACCGACTCCGCCACTGGTGCTCGCACGGGCAACCCGCTGCTGCGAAAGACAGTGGGTGCAGATGGCCAATGGGGTCCGTTGGTGGTTGCACCCGGCGCACCCATCGAGTTCGTGATCACCGCGCCTGGATATGCCACCACCCACATCTACCGCAGCGGCTTTCCGCGCAGTAGTGACCTCATCCATCTGCGCGCAGAACGCATGGCCGATGCCGACAAGGGCGCCGAGAGCGTTGTGACCTTGACCCGCCCGCGCGGCTACCTGGACCCGGCGCGCGACAAGATGCTGCTGGATGGTGCAGTGCCTGCGGGCGTGCCCGCTGGCGCCGGCGTGGCATCCGCCAAGGTCAAGCCTGCGGGGGGCGTACGGAGTATTGCCGCCGAATTCAATGGCGAGCGCGTCGTGGGGCAAACATGGCCTGCCGCGCAAGGCCACGTCGTCATGCTGGAAGTCAACCAGTAGTTGGCCGATATTCCGTCGCCTGCGTCAAGGCGACGCATTAATTTGAGGGCACAGGCTCGTCAGTGCGAGTGCCCTGCATGTCCGTGGCTTTCCGCGCGCTTGCGGTCTTCCACGACGTTCACAGTCGCTCCATTTGGCAGCACCATGTCCCCTGCCCGCTGCGTTGCGCCACACGCACCCAACCAGCGGCCCTCGAACTCGGTACGCCCTGGAGCGAAACGCACAGGTTTGGAATAAGTGACCTCAAAGACGCCACGGTAGGCGGTTTGAAGGTCGCCAGACAGCTGCACCGTGGCATCCACGCGGTTGTCGTGCACGTAGCAAACGGTGCGAACCTCACTGCCCAGTGCATTTTTCTTCGCCGTCACGTTGTGGCAGTGTTCCTGACCAGGCACGATCGCAAGCAACATGATTGGCTCCGCTTGGCGATCAGTGCATTGCAGGACCTTCTGCTCGCTCGCAGTCGGGTTGCCGCCACTGCGAACGATGACCTCCCAGAGCCCCGACTTTCGCGCCGGCATCTGCTGCGCATTTGCAGATTGGATAGCGACAACACCCATCCACACGCCCAGGCCAGCAAGGCACGACCAGCGTGCGACATGCGCAATCTGTCTCATCAAAAATCTCCAGTAAAAAGGGGCTGGCCGCGCTTGACGGAACACTCCAGCCCCAAGCTTCACGCTTCCTGACAGGCTCAGCGCGCCTGTCGGCGGTGGAAGTAGATGAAGAACGCAGCCATCAATGCTGACAATATCAATAGCCCCCATTCAGACAAAGTTGGAATGGATGCTGGAACGGCGATCGCCACAAACGTCACGCTCACCGTACAAGACGCGTTGACCGGGTTCGTCGTATAGGTATTGCCAACCAGGGTGCCCCCGCACGCTCCGCCACTGGTTGCGATACGCGCCACAAAACCAGGGTCGGGAGTTACTGTGTAGACCACGGTGTTACCGGGGGCGGCGACATTGGTCACCCCCAGTGGCGTGACAGTGCCGTTGGCGCCTGCGGTTGCCGTCACGGTCAGCGGTGCAAAGCTGAAAGCCACATTGCAATCGGCCGTCACTGGGTTGACGGTGTAGGTGTTGCCGGTCAGCACGCCAATGCAGGATCCACTGGCGCTGGCGACGTTGCCTGCGTTGGGGGTGAGCGTGTAGGTCACAGTCCCGCCTACTGGCACCGTGCGTGAGCTGGCGGGAGTCACAGTTCCTCCGGCTCCAGACGTCATGGTGACGGTAGCGGACAGCGCAAAATTGGCGACTGCTGCGGCGTCCGCAGTCATGGCGGGCACGGTACATGGGTTGGTGGTGCCCGTGCATGCGCCCGACCAGCCGGTGAAAATGCTTCCCGATGCCGCCGTGGCCGTGAGTATGGCCTGGCCACCGTCTGCCACTGGGAGCGTGCATGAGGCACCGCAGTTCATGCCGGCAGGCACACTGACCACCGTGCCACTGCCCGCACCCGACTTGGTCAGGCTCAGGTCATGCAGCGTTGCGGCTACCGAGTTGGTGTCGCCAGCAGTATTGTTGGCGGTGTTGCTGTCGGTGATGCCTGCGGGAGTTCCAATGTTGAAGACCGTGGATGCCGAAGTCGGCCCAGTCACGGTCGCACCGAAGGTGAGCGTGACACTCCCCCCTACCGGGATGTCCAGCAGCACGCCGCCTCCGGTCAGCGCGCCCGCAGCAGGCGCTCCGCCCTGACACGATCCCCCCCCTGTGCCGCTGCATGTCCAGTTGCCCACCGTGAGACCCGTCACAGTCGGCTGAGTCAATGTCGCTCCAATCACAGGAACCGGCCCGTTATTGCTCACCACCACGGTGTATGTGGAGGAGCTGCCCACAGCGCTGGCCGATGCACCATCGCTCACACTGACCACCAAATCCGTCAACGTTGCGCCACTGACAACACGGGTCTGCACCAAGGGGCCCAGTACCGTGCTGGCCCCAGTGGCCGACATGGAGTAAGTGCCATGGTTGAGCGAGTTGGTCGGACTGCTAGTACTTGCACCAGCCGGCACACCCCATACGATCTCGAAAGTCCCGCTCTGGTGGTCGACCAACGAGCCGAAGTCGCAAGTCACCGTACCCGCCGAACCCACCGCCGGTGTCGTGCAGGTCGCGCCGGCAGGTGCTGTCACCGACTGAAACACCGCATCGACGGTGGCAGTGTTGGCAGCGTTCCGCACTTGCGGGCTCTGAGCGCTGACTATGCTGTTGAAAACCATTACCCCGCTGTTGTTGCTATAGGTGTAGGTGTAGGTCACGTTGTCGCTCGGCTGGGCCGTGGTGGGGCCAGTGGCAGTGACCAGCAAACCGGCAAAGAAGGGGCCGATCGAATCCACATAGACCTCCCCCGAGTGACCACCCTGGCTGCAACCTGCTGCGATCACCTCGACTTCGACGGTATCGCCTACATCCAACAGTCCATTCCCAGGAGCAACGTCAATCGCCTGCCAGCCGGTGTACTGGTAGCCGCCCAGGGTCTGCCATGGCACACCCGGCTGCGCCGCAAAGTTGAATGTGTAGAACAGGCGCGTGCCCTTGGTAACGTTACGCACTTCGACGTAGAAATAGGCTTGCTGCTCAGGGCTGTGGCCGCCGTCCTGGATCACCGGTGCGACAGCCATGCGCAAGTGCACTTTGCCATCCACAGGGTCCACATCGGCAAGCAACATCTGGGCGGACTGCTGGATTCCGCTGGCACGGTTGTTGTTGCCCCGTGCGTTGATCCGTGCGCTGTATGAGCCCTGAAACGGGATGGCGAGGGCTTGTCCTGGTGCGTCCGGCGCGCTCGCTGGCGTACCGGATGCCGTACTCACCACCTGCGTAAC
Organism: Acidovorax sp. GW460-11-11-14-LB4; assembly: GCF_059423685.1. NCBI lineage: Bacteria > Pseudomonadati > Pseudomonadota > Betaproteobacteria > Burkholderiales > Comamonadaceae > Acidovorax > Acidovorax sp. GW460-11-11-14-LB4. Next base: position 68,626 of record NZ_JBWKYJ010000010.1, read on the forward strand.
CGGGGCTGTGACCGGGGGCTGCAAATTCAGATGGCTTTTCTGGGTGGGAGGAAACGTAGCAATACCGTTGTTGCGGTAGTTGGTCACCGTCCAGCCCGTGAAATCTCCACTTTCGAAATTGCCGTTAACCACCCCCGCCTGTGCGGTGGATGCAAAACACAGCGCCGCAACAAAGAGTGCGAACACTCCACGCAGGCAGCGCAGAACTACGGTCCGCAGTGCCATCCAGTTATCGATCGTTTTCAACACTTTCCCCTCTTGGTAAACCGCAAAGCTCCACGGATAGCTGCGGGCTGACTCACACGAAAAATTCGCATCCAACGGCTGGCGTGCAGACAAGCCTCTCCCCTCGTTGGCATTCAAGCCATCGAAAGAGATTCGGTATCTGGCGGGATGGGTGGGCGGTGCTGCGCCAGCGCAGCAGGCGAAGCCCTTGGGCAGGGCTATGTCACGAAGACGAGCCCCTTGCCGAACACTGCACGCACCGGCAAGGGCGTGCCAGTGATTTCCAGGGTTTTGCGGCGCAACCGGTTGAGCGCCGACTCGATACGGTGGAAGTCGTCCTCCAACCCTCTTCCACCCACGGCGTGCATCAAGATCTGCTTGCTGACAACCACGCCCTTTGTCTTGAAAAGACAAGTCAGGAGTTCAAGTTCACGGGTGGTGAGAGGCACCAACATTTGATTGGGCGCGCGCAAGGCCGCATTCGCAGCGTCGAGTTGCCAGGGAACAGCAACCGACGCGTCGATCTCCCCTTGCAAGCGCTTGCTGCGTAACTGGGAACGGATGCCAGCCACGAGTTCCTGCATGTCCACAGGCTTCACAAAATACTGCAATGCGCCGGCATCGAGACCCCTGATCCGACTGTCGAGATCGGCACGGGCAGTCATGAGTACCGTGGGGACGCCCTGAGAAGCCAACCGGGTGAGCAAGCTGAGTCCGTCTTCTCCTGGCAACCCGATGTCGATGATCACCAAATCCACGCGCGACTGCAGCAGACGGACGTAGAAGTCCTCTGCGGACTCCGCGCCCCAAGACTGAAAGCCAGAACGCGCCAGAAATCGGCACACATTGCTGCGGATGTCTTCGTCGTCTTCTACGACAGCAATGATGGGTTCAGCAGACATGAGAAAAATGGGAACGAATCGGGAAGTGAGCTTGCGTAACATTGTGTCAGCGCATCGAACCGCCAGCCATGCACAAGAACTCTCAAGAATTCACAGAATCGATGCATCAAAAGCCCTCACGGACAACGTCCTTCCCCCTGACCGCACTTTGGCTCTGTGTTCTGCTTTGGTGCAGCCTGCTATGCGTACAGGCACAAGCGCTGGAATCGCAAACCAGTTGGCAGCTGGGTTGGGACATCCCCATGGACAGACTGGATGATGAAAGCGGGAACCTGGAACCAGAAGCAATCAGCGCCATTCCAGCGGAACGAGCGACATCCCGACTTAAAGCACCTTTGAACGGTGGGTATCTGCGCCATACCGTTTGGCTGCGTTTCAAGGTGCCTGCCCTCCCCCCCGAACATGAACCGGGGGATCTGTGGCTGCTCGCACAACCGACCTATCTTGACTATGTGACCCTGTACCAGAAGGGCAGCGATGGTGCGTGGTATCAGCAGGACAGCGGCGATCTGGTGCCCACGGATCGCAAACCGGGCGTTCGGCAACATCTGTTCCGTTTGACGCCTGGCCAAGTGGCTCTCATCCGAATTCGTACGTCCAGTGCGACGCAGTTCCACGCGGACATTCTCGACACCTATGCACTCGCAACCACCGTAGCGTCCGCAGAGCGCCTCATGGGGCTCTACTTCGGCGCCATGGCCGCTCTTCTAGTCGGCATCTGGGCCGCTACCGTCATTTTCCGTACCCGTGCGCTCTTCTCGCTCGCGGTCCTGGTGACCGCCAGTGCAATTCATGTCTTCAACGTGCGGGGTTATTCAAGCCTCTGGTCTCCACCGGACTTCATCTTCTGGGACAGCAACGCGGTGAGCATAGGAGCCTTTCTGCTACCCGCAGCGCTGGCGTGGCAGATCAAGGAGCAACTGACACGCAATACGCCCTACCGGTGGACCGACAGATTTCTGACATTCCTCATCGCTGTGAATGTGCTGGGAGCATTCAGTGGGCCTTTAGGTTTCTACCCTGATGTGGCGTGGGTCAATCTGATCTCTCTGCTGGCCAGCGACATCGTAGGAATATCACTGTGCTGGCTGGCCTTACAGCGGCGAGACCGCCTCGGTCCGCATGTGCTTTTGCTCCTGGCATACGGTCTGCACTGCGTGTGCGGTGTGCCGATCGCCATTCTCATGACGGGTCAGATTCAATGGAACGTCGATGCGACATTGATCTGGCAACTTGAGGCCATCGTGTTCACCGCCCTGCTGGCCAGTGCGGTGTTCGTGGGGATGGTGACCCGGTATCGAAAAGCCCAGCGAGCCAAGGACCAGGCCATAGAACGGCTGGCGCTGTCCGAGCAGTCGCTGGAGGAACGCATCCTGCAGCGGACCACGGAGCTCTCGGCGGCCCAAGTCGCGCTCGCGACATCGCTTGAAAGCGAGCGAGCCTTGCGACATGAACAACGGCAGTTCTTCCACATGATCAGCCATGAATTCCGAACACCTCTGACCGTGATCGATAGCGCTGCAGCAGAGCAGCAGAGTTTTCCATCCGCCGAACTGCAGCCCCAGGTAGATCGAGCCGCACAGATACGCAGAGCCACCAGGCGCCTGACCGCATTGGTCGACAGTTGTCTGATCAATGAACGGCTGGATCACAGCGGCCTCGCGCTGCAGGCATCACCGGTCAAGGTCAGTGACTTGCTTCACCACGCCGCTCAACTCGTGCACTGGTCGCCGCGCCACCACTTGCAGCTTTTTACCGACTCAGCGCCTCTGGAATGGGTCTGCGACGCGACACTGGTGCACATTGCCCTATCCAACCTGGTGGACAACGCTGTGAAGTATGCGACCGCTGGAGAAATATTCATTGCGGCGCAAAAAGGTGAGACAGGACTGCTTGAAATCTCTGTGGCCGACGAAGGCTCTGGAATGTCGCTGGACGTGATGAACCGCATTTTTGAACAGTTTGAGAGAGGCGACCGTACGGACCAAAGCAAGGGATTTGGCCTTGGACTGTGGGTTGCGCGCCGCATTGCACGCCTGCACGGGGGCGACATCACCGTCCAGTCCAGCGAGGGCCAAGGCGCCTGCTTCACATTGACGCTGGCCTCGCAACGCATCAGCCCAAGCGGGAGATGAGGCGCCAGGGTAGCCGCGTCGCCAGAAAGCTGCGTAGGCGGAATCCTGGATAATCGACCCTCGCAATTCTTGTTGACACGGGCCTCCTGTGTCCGGCGCACCGCCCGGCGGTCCATTTTCAAAGTTCCAGTATCCATGAGCGCAACAGCGACAGACCCCAACCTTCAGCACCTGACCCAGGCCCGCGAGCAGATTGCGCAAGGCGATCTCAAGAAAGCCGCGCTCACGCTCAACAAAGCCAACGCACAATGGCCTCAGGATCCTCGGGTTTTCATGCTAGGCGGTCTGCTGGCTGAAAAGGCGGGCAACGTTCAAGGTGCTTTTGACGCGCTGCGCAAATCGGTGGCCCTGGCTCCCGACTGGGGCCCTGGACTGCTGGAGTTGGCGTTGCTGCTGGCGCGCCAGAACCAGTTCCCAGAAGCTATAGAGACCGCTGAAAAGGTGGCCGCACTCGAACCTAAGAACCTGCAGGTGCTTGCAGGTGTGATCGATATCGCGCACCGTGCCGGTCATTTGGAAATGGCTGTCCGCCACCTGCAGCGAGGCCTTGAGCTGGTGCCCGGTGATATCGCGCTGCGGCGCTTGCTGGCTCGTGACCTGAGTGGGCAAGGCAAGCACAAGGAGTCCCTTGCGATCTGGGACAGCTTGGTGCAGGAACAGCCTTTGGATCCACAGTCGCTGGTAGGCCGTGTACAGGCGTGCATTGCAGCCGGGAAACCAACCGATGCCAGGGAGAACACGATCGCTTTGCTGGGCTTGGCACCGGATGACGCGGTGTACCAGTACTACGGACAGCTTGCCGACGGTAAAACGCCTGGGGAACAGCCCCCTGAACTAACGCGTTCTATTTTTGACAATATGGCTGAGTTTTACGATTTGCACGTTGTGCGTGGCCTCAAGTACCAATTGCCCAAGCAAGTCGGCGACAAGATCCTGGCGAGACACCCTGACAAAAAGATCAATGTCCTCGATCTTGGCTGTGGTACGGGGCTGCTGGGGGTGTGCCTGGGTCGCCTGGATGGCGCTCTGGTGGGTGTGGACCCATCGATGAAGATGATTGAGCAAGCAGCGCGACACAACGTCTACGACCGCTTCCATACGGTGAATTTGCATGACGCGCTGCGCGAGACGCCCGGTGCGCTCTATCAAGTGATTGCTGCGCTTGACGTATTCATCTACGCGGGCGAGGTGGCGCAAGCCATCCCCAACGCGCACCGCGTTCTAGCGTCGGGCGGCATGATCGTCTTCTCGTTCGAGTCAGCCCCCGAACAAGGCCCCGACATGGTTTTGCAACCTACCGGCCGATATGCGCACAAGCGCAGCCACGTGGAAGCAGTGTGCAAATCGGCTGGGTTTGCCACCGTCGAGATCGAGGAAACCGTGCTGCGCGAAGAAAACCAAGCCCCCGTCCTCGGGTTCCTGGTAACCGCCCACAAGGCAGCTTGACCGATTGGCAAGGTGCCGCCGCACCGTGCATGCAGACGGTGTAGACCCGAGCGTCACGTCAACAAGCGCGATGACTTCGGCACGTGCGCCATCAAAAACTCCATCTGATCGGCCAGGATGCGCCGGTTGCGCAAGATGAAGTCTTCCCACAGACTGGGCACATAGGGCGCATACAGCAGCGGCATGTGCGCCTGCTCTGGCGTTCGGGGGCCCTTGCGGTGGTTGCAGGGGCGGCAGGCCGTGACCACGTTCATCCAGTGGTCCTGGCCGTTGCGGGCGAAGGGCACGATGTGTTCGCGCGTCAGGTCTTCTTCGTGAAAGTGCCCGCCGCAGTAGGCACACACATTGCGGTCGCGGGCAAAGAGCTTGCTGTTGGTCAGGCTGGGCTTGAGCTCGAACGGATTGATGCTGGGCACGCCCTTGGTGCCAATGATGCTGTTGATAGCGATCACCGATTGCTCACCCGAGATGGCGTTGTGCCCGCCCCGGAACCGGGCAATCTGGGCACCAGACTCCCAGCGCACTTCCCCGGCGGCGTAATGAATGACCGCCTGCTCCAGCGAAATCCACGATTGGGGCAGCCCTTGGGCTGACAGCTTCAAGACCTTCAAAACACGCCTCCTGGAACACAAAGTACACAAGGATCGGAACGCAGATGTCTCGCGGGCAGCCCTGCGCGGGGCCAGCCGTGGGTCACAATATACTCCGTTTTCATGACAAATTGGCGTCCTGCGCTTATTGCGCTTGCACAGACCGCTATCAAAAAGATAACAAACCGATGAAGATCTTTCGCGGATTCCACCACCCTGGCATCGCTGACGCCTGTGCGCTGACCATCGGCAATTTCGATGGCGTACACCGAGGTCACCAGGCCATGTTGGCCCTGTTGAACAGCGAGGCCGCACACCGGGGGGTGGAGAGCTGTGTGCTCACTTTCGAGCCCCACCCGCGCGACTACTTTGCCGGTGCACACCACAAGCCGGAAGTCGCACCAGCCCGGATCGGCACCCTGCGAGACAAGCTCACCGAGCTGGCACGCTGCGGTGTGCAGCAGACTGTGGTGTTACCGTTTGACGCGCGACTGGCCGCACAGTCGCCCGAGGCCTTCATCGACGAGGTGTTGGTGCGCGGCCTGGGTGCCCGCTACGTGCTGGTAGGCGACGATTTCCGCTTTGGCCGCCAGCGAGCGGGCGACTACGCCATGCTGGACGCGGCCGGGCAAGCCAAGGGCTTCGACGTGGCGCGCATGAACAGCTACGAGGTGCACGGCCTGCGCGTGTCCAGTTCCGCCGTGCGCCAAGCCCTGGCGGCGGGTGACATGGAGGCGGCCGCACGCCTGCTGGGGAGGCCCTACACCATCAGCGGCCATGTGGTGCATGGCCGCAAGCTGGGGCGCGAACTGGGCGCCACGGCGGAAGGCGCGGGTGACGGTTTTCGCACCCTCAACCTGCGGTTTGCGCACTGGAAACCCGCCGCCAGCGGCATCTTTGCCGTACTGGTGCATGGTCTCGCTGGCGAGCCCTTGCCGGGTGTGGCCAACCTGGGCGTGCGCCCCTCCCTGGACCCCAATGACGTGAACGGCGGCCGCGTGCTGCTGGAAACCCATTGCCTGCACTGGCCTGCCGAACTGGGTGCCGAAGGGGCGTACGGTAAAATCGTGCGTGTGGAACTACTGCACAAACTGCACGACGAACTGAAGTACGACAGTCTGGACGCCCTGACGACGGGTATCGCGAAAGACTGTGCGGATGCGCGCGCCTACTTTGCATCGGCCCACGCCGCTCCTAACCACACCGAGACCCGGCGCCAGACCACGCGCGACCGAATTTAGGGGGCTGCCTGCGCAGCGCCTGCCCTGCAGGCACTACACCTCCCGCGTTTCGCCCCCTGTTTCCCCGCATTGCTCCGGGCCTGCCCCGGAATGCCCCGTTTTAAGGCTCCTTCATGTCCGACAACGCCAGTACCCCCGCATCCACCGCCACGGACTACCGCAGCACGCTGAACCTGCCCGACACCCCCTTCCCCATGCGCGGCGACCTGCCCAAGCGCGAGCCGGGCTGGGTGAAGGACTGGGAAGACCAGGGCGTCTACAAGCGCCTGCGCGACGCTCGCCGGGGCGCACCCAAGTTCATCCTGCATGACGGCCCGCCCTACGCCAACGGCCAGATCCACATGGGCCACGCGGTCAACAAGATCCTGAAGGACATGATCACCAAGGCGCGCCAGCTGGAAGGCTTTGACGCGCTGTACGTGCCTGGCTGGGACTGCCATGGTCTGCCGATCGAAAACGCCATCGAGAAGAAACACGGCCGCAACCTCAGCCGCGACGACATGCAGGCCAAGAGCCGCGCGTTTGCCACCGAGCAGATCGCGCAGCAGATGGTGGACTTCAAGCGCCTGGGCGTGCTGGGCGAATGGGACAACCCCTACAAGACCATGAACCCCGCCAACGAGGCGGGCGAAATCCGCGCCTTCAAGCGCGTGATGGAGCGCGGCTTTGTGTACCGAGGCCTCAAGCCCGTGTACTGGTGTTTTGACTGCGGCTCTTCCCTGGCCGAGTTCGAGATCGAATACCAGGACAAGAAGAGCACCACGCTGGACGTGGCCTTCAAGTCGCACGACCCGGCCAAGCTGGCCTCCGCCTTTGGTCTGCCCGCGCTGACCAAGGACACGTTTGTGGTCATCTGGACCACCACCGCCTGGACCATCCCCGCCAACCAGGCGCTGAACCTGAACCCCGAAATCACCTACGCGCTGGTGGACGCAGGCGAACGCATCCTGCTCGTGGCCGAGCCGCTGGTGGCCTCGTGCCTGGAGCGCTATGGCCTCACCGGCAGCGTGCTGGCCACCGCCCTGGGCAAGAACCTGGGCGGGCTGGAGTTTGAGCACCCGCTGTACGACGTGGCCAGCGAAGACGGCAGCTTTGGCTACCGCCGCCTGTCGCCCGTGTACCTGGCCGACTACGCCACGGCCGACGATGGCACGGGTATCGTGCACTCGTCGCCTGCGTACGGGCTGGAAGACTTCAACTCCTGCCGCGCGCATGGCATGACGCTGGATGAGATCCTGAACCCGGTGCAGGGCAACGGCACCTACGCGGCCGACTTCCCGCTGTTCGGTGGCCAGCACATCTGGAAGGCCGTGCCTGTGATCATCGAAGCCTTGCGCAACGCAGGTCGCCTGATGACCACCAAGGACATCACACACAGCTACCCGCACTGCTGGCGCCACAAGACGCCGGTGATCTACCGCGCTGCGGCCCAGTGGTTCATCCGCATGGACGAAGGCGAAGGCGTGTTCACCCAGCCGGGCATGAAGCCCGCCAAGACGCTGCGCCAGATCGCGCTCGATGCGATCGAGCACACCAGCTTCTACCCCGAGAACGGCAAGGCCCGCCTGCACGACATGATCGCTGGGCGGCCCGACTGGTGCATCTCGCGCCAGCGCAGCTGGGGCGTGCCCATCCCGTTCTTTCTGCACAAGGATTCGGGCGAGTTGCACCCGCGCACCATGGAAATCATGGACCAGGCCGCCGACATCGTGGAAAAGGGTGGTATCGAGGCCTGGAGCCGCGTGACGAACGAAGAGATCCTGGGTGCCGAAGACGCGCCGCACTACACCAAGAGCACCGACATCCTGGAAGTGTGGTTTGACTCCGGCTCCACCTTCAGCCACGTGCTGCGCGGCACGCATGCGCCGCAATTCCACGACCAAGGCCCCGAGGCCGATCTGTACCTCGAAGGCCATGACCAGCATCGCGGCTGGTTCCACAGCTCGCTGCTGCTGGCCTCAGCGCTGGAAGGCCGTGCGCCGTATCGCGGCCTGCTGACCCACGGCTTCACCGTGGACAGCCAGGGCCGCAAGATGAGCAAGTCGCTGGGCAACGGCATCGACCCGCAAGAGATCAACAAGAAGCTGGGTGCCGAGATCATCCGCCTGTGGGTGGCTGCCAGCGACTACTCTGGCGACATCGCAGGCGACGAGAAGATCCTGGCTCGCGTGGTGGACGCCTACCGCCGCATCCGCAACACATTGCGCTTCCTGCTGGCCAACGTGAGCGACTTCGACCCGGCCAAGGATGCCGTGCCGTTTGACCAGATGCTGGAGATCGACCGCTACGCGCTCACGCGCGCGTCCGAGTTCCAGGCCGAAGTGCTGGCGCACTACAAGGTGTACGAGTTCCACCCCGTCGTGGCCAAGCTGCAGCTGTACTGCTCGGAAGACCTGGGTGGCTTCTACCTGGACGTGCTCAAGGACCGCCTGTACACCACGGCGCCCAAGAGCCTGGCCCGCCGCAGTGCGCAGACCGCGCTCTACAACATCACGCACGCCATGCTGCGCTGGATGGCGCCGTTCCTGTCGTTCACGGCCGAAGAGGCGTGGAAGGTGTTTGGCAGCTCCGACTCCATCTTCCTGGAGACCTACGGCAACGTGGCGGGCGTGGGTGCCGGTGCCGACGAAGGCCTGTTGGCCAAGTGGGCGCGCATCCGCGAGATCCGCGATGCGGTCAACAAGGAGATCGAGGCCCTGCGCGCCGCGGGCCAGGTGGGCTCCTCGCTGCAGGCGACGGTCACGCTGACGGCTGCGCCCGAGGACCATGCACTGCTGGCCAGCCTGGGCGATGACCTGAAATTCGTGTTCATCACCTCCGCTATTGAATTGGTAGCTGGTAGCGCTTTGCAGATAAGCGTTAAGCCCAGCTCCGACGCGAAGTGCGAGCGCTGCTGGCACTACCGCAGTGATGTGGGCAGCGATGCCGCCCATCCCACCATCTGCGGCCGCTGCACCAGCAACCTTTATGGCGACGGCGAAAGCCGGGCACACGCGTGATGGCGCGCTCAACGCAAACTGGGCAAGCTGGGCGCACCGGCGTGGGCATGTGGCCATGGCTGGCATGGGCGGTGTTTCTGATGGGCGCCGACCAGATCACCAAGACGCTGATCCTCAACCACTACCAGCTGGGCGACTCCACGTTCATCACCAGCTTCTTCAACATCGTGCGCGCGCACAACACCGGCGCAGCGTTCTCATTCCTGTCGGACGCGGGCGGCTGGCAGCGCTGGCTGTTCACCGGGATCGGCTTGGCGGCCACGATCTTCATCGTGTGGCAGCTGCGTGCGCACCCGGGCCAGAAGCTGTTCAGCTTTGCGCTGTCCAGCATTCTGGGTGGCGCAGTGGGCAACGTGGTGGACCGGCTCATGCACGGCTATGTGGTGGACTTCTTGCAGTTCCACTACGCGGGCTGGTACTTCCCGTCGTTCAACCTGGCGGACTCGGCCATCACGGTGGGTGCGGCCTGCCTGATCCTGGACGAGCTGCTGCGGGTGCGGCGCGAGCGTTGAGGCCACGCTGGCTTTGTTCCCCCTGAACGGCCCGCTGCATGCGGGCCGTGCTGTTTGTGCGCAGCAACGCACCCAGCGCCGACATGGGCATCTGCTCCAGCGCTATGGAATCAGGAGTATGCTTATGTGTCAGTTTTATGACAGCCCGGTGTGCGCGGTTCTTGCATTGGCCCCTGGGTCTGGTCATCGCAGGGTTTGCGCCCATCACAAGAAGAAGAAACAACGGTTTTCATGAAGCATCTTCTCAATCTCCTGGCAGCCGTGGCGCTGCTGATCTGGGGCACCCACCTGGTGCGCACCGGCATCCTGCGCGTATTCGGCGCCAACCTGCGCCAGTTGATTGCGCACAGCGTCAGCAGCCGCTTCACCGCTGTGCTCTCCGGCATTGGCGTGACGGCGGTGGTGCAGTCCAGCACGGCCACCGCGCTCATCGTGTCGTCCTTTGTGGGCCAGGGCCTGGTGGGCCTGCCTGCGGCGCTGGCCGTGATGCTGGGCGCCGACGTGGGCACCAGCGTGATGGCCGTGGTGTTCTCCATGGATCTGTCGTGGCTGTCGCCCTTGTTCATCTTTGTGGGCGTGGTGCTGTTCATCTCGCGCAAGGACACCGCCGTGGGCCGCGTGGGCCGGGTGCTGATCGGCCTGGGGCTGATGCTGCTGGCGTTGCGCCTCATCACCGAATCGACCACGGTGCTCACCCAGTCGCCCACCGTGCGCACGCTGCTGGGCGCGCTCACCAGCGATCTGCTGCTGGAGATTTTTACCGGCGCCATTCTGGCCATCGTGGCGTACTCCAGCCTCGCCACCGTGCTGCTCACAGCAGCGCTGGCGGGCTCGGGCGGTATTCCGGCAGACGTGGCGCTGGGTCTGGTGCTGGGCGCCAATCTGGGCAGCGGTGTGCTGGCCGTGTTGACCACCATGAAGTCCAATGTGCAGACACGCCAGGTGCCACTGGGCAATCTGTTCTTCAAGATCATTGGCGTGCTCATCATGACGCCGCTTACCGGCCTGTGGCTGCAACATGTGCGGCCCTATGTGCCCGAAACCGCCGCCCTGGTGGTGCTGTTCCACCTGGCCTTCAATATCGTGGTGGGCATCGTCTGCATTGGCCTGACAGGTACGGTGGCGCGGGCTGTGCAGCGCCTGCTGCCGGTTGAAAAGGCGCAGGCTGCCGCAGGCACCCGTCCCCAGCATCTGGACCCCTCCGCCCTGGCCACACCATCGCTCGCCATCTCGTGCGCGGCGCGCGAAGCCCTGCATCAGGCCGACGTGGTCGAATCAATGCTGCTGGGCTTGCACAAGGTGATCCGCACGGACGACCTGCAGTTGGCAGAAGACCTGCGCAAGCTCGATGACGAGGTGGACGGCCTGTACTCGGCCATCAAGTACTACATGACCAAGATCTCGCGCGAGGCCCTGGACGAACGCGAGGGCCGCCGCTGGGCCGACATCATCAGCTTCACCATCAACATGGAGCAGATCGGCGACATCATCGAACGGGTGCTGATCGACATCGAGGACAAGAAGATCAAGAAGGGCCGCCAGTTCTCCGAGGCGGGCATGGAAGAGATCAACGAGCTGCACGCCCGCCTGATCGACAACCTGCGGCTGGCGATGAGCGTGTTCTTGAACGGCAGCGTGCGCGACGCACAAAAGCTGCTCGAAGAAAAAGCGCGCTTTCGCGACCTGGAACACGCCTATTCGGCCACCCACCTGGCACGCCTGTCAGACAACACCGTGCAGAGCATTGAGACCAGCTCACTGCACATTGACCTGATCAGCGAGCTCAAGCGCATCAACTCGCTGCTGTGCTCGGTGGCCTACCCCATTCTGGAATCGGCCGGCGCCCTGGCGCCCAGCCGCCTGCGCGCGCTCAACGAACAAAGTTGAAGCCTTTTGGGCTGCAGGCGCATATTCCCTATGCGCCTACAGCTACATAAAAGATAGCAAACTAGCATCTACGCACTGCGCCGCGCATAGCGTTGCGCCAGCACCGCACACACCATCAGCTGCATCTGGTGGAACACCATGATGGGCAGCACGATGGCGCCCACCGCGTGCGACGCAAACAGCACCTTGGCCATGGGCACACCGCTGGCCAGGCTCTTCTTGGAGCCGCAGAACACCAGGGTGATTTCGTCCTCCTTGGAGAACCCCATGCGCCGCGCGACCCAGGTGGTGGTCACCAGCGCCAGGGTCAGCAGCACGGCGCACACCACCACCAGGCCCAGCAGTGCAGACGCTGGCAACTGCCGCCACAGCCCCTCGACAACCGCTGCGCTGAAGGCGGTGAACACCACCAGCAGGATAGAGCCCTGGTCCACCAGCTTGAGCGCTGCCGCACGGCGCTGCACAAAACCGCCAATCCACGGACGCAGCAGGTGGCCCGCCACAAAGGGCACCAGCAACTGCAAGGTGATGCGGCCGATGTTAGCCAGCGTGTCATGCTGCGCAGTGCCTGCCTGCTGCTGCGCCTCGGGCAGCAACAGGCCCACTAGCAGCGGTGTGATCACAATGCCCAGCAGGGTCGATGCCGACGCGCTGCAGATGGCCGCCGGCATGTTGCCGCGCGCCATGGCCGTGAACGCAATGGCCGACTGCACCGTGGCTGGCAGCACGCACAGGTACAGGATGCCGGTGTAAAGCCCAGGCGTGACCAGCGGCAGCAGCACCGGCCGCAGCGCCCAGCCCAGCAGCGGGAACAGCACAAACGTGGTGCCCACGACCACCAGGTGCAGCCGCCAGTGCGAGAGCCCCGCCACGATGGCATCCCGCGAGAGCTTGGCCCCGTGCAAGAAGAACAGCAGCGCCACCGCAGCCACGGTGATCCCCTCCAGCGCCTGGGCCGCCACGCCCGATGCGGGCAACACGCTGGCGAGGGTGACGGTGCCCAGCAGTGCCAGGGTGAAGTTGTCGGGGAGAAAACGGGAACGGGCCATGGGTGACAGCGCAGCGGCAGCGCAAAAAATGCAAAGGGACATGGGGCATACAAACCCCCAAGACACGCATTGGACCGCAGCCTGATTCCAAAGAGAAATGGATTTCTCTGATGGATTTATGATTCGAGCGCATGAATATCACCCTGCGCCAGCTGCACGTGTTTCAGTCGGTGGCCGCCACCCGCAACTTCAGCCGCACCGGCGATGCGGTGGGACTGACCCAACCGGCCGTGAGCCGCTGCATCACCGAGCTGGAAGCCCAGCTGGGCCTGAAGCTGCTCAACCGCACCACGCGCGAAGTGACGCTGACCGATGCGGGCCAGCGCCTGTCGGCACGCCTGCCACGTGTGCTGGAGGAGCTGGAGAACACGCTGCTGGACGTGCGGGAACTGGCCACCGAGCGGCGCGGCCGCGTGCGTGTGGCCAGCAGCCCCACGCTGTCGGCCAACCTCATGCCCGACTGCATAGCCGACTGCCAGCGCACCCTGCCCGGGCTGGAGCTGGTGCTGCTGGACCGCATCCAGAGCGCAGTACTGGCCAGCGTGCTGTCGGGCGAGGTGGACTTTGGCGTGGTCATCGACCCCAGCGAGCGCGAGGCGCTGCACTGCGAGACCATCCTCACCGAACCCTTTTGCCTGGCCTGCCCGCCCGACCACCGGCTGGCGGGCAAGCGCAAGGTGCGCTGGACCGACCTGCAGGGCGAAGCGCTGGTGCTGCTGGATCACGAATCCGGCAGCCGCCGCCTGATCGATCGCGCCCTGGCCGAGCACGGCGTGACCTGCACGGTGGCTCAGGAGGTGGGCCACCCCACCACCATCTTCCGCATGCTGGACGCAGGCCTGGGCATCTCGGTGATCCCCACCCTGGCGCTCCCGCCAGAAGGCCTGACACAGCTGGCGGTGCGCCCCCTGGTGCCGCGCGTGGACCGCGAGATCATGCTGGTACACCGGAGGCACCGCGCGCTCTCGCCCGTGGCGCAGGCGGCCTGGGACCTGGTGAAGGCGGTGGCGGTGCAGCGCAATGGCACGCAGGCTATTAGCAACAAAGGCCGTTGAAAAAACGGCTCCCAAGGTACTTCCATGGGCATCTTCAGCTGCCCAATAGATCGCCGCCTTCCACACCCATCCGATTCAGCGGACTAGTCGGCAGATTCGTCGCTGCCTAGTCCTTCGACAAGGTACCGCTCCAGCCCCACCACCAGCGCATCAAACGTGCGCCTGCAGCGCGGACTGGTGCGCAGGTCCTCATGCATCACCACCCAGGTCTCCAGCCCGTATTGAAGCTGCTGCGGCAGCACCCGCACGAGTGCGGGGGCGCTGCGCCGGGCCAGTGCTTCCTGGCAAATGCCGATGCCGGCGCCTGCGCGGACAAAGGCCAGCTGCGCCACATCGCTGTCGCTGCGCACGGCAAACCGATCTCGCCGCCACACAGGCAGGGCCTTTTGGGCCGCACGCAAAAAAGGGGTTTCTGCATCAAAGCCGATCAGGCGGTGCTGCGCCAGCTCGGCCAGGGTGGCGGGCATGCCCTGGGCGGCGATGTAGCGCGGATGGGCATACAGGCCCAGCGGGATGGTGCCCACGCGGCGGGCGATGAGCGCGTCCTGCCGGGGTTCGGTCATGCGGATGGCGATGTCGGCCTCGCGCTGCAGCAGGTCGTGCACGCGGTTGCTCAGCACCAGCTCCACCGTCAGCGCGGGGTGCTCGGCCTGCAACTGCGCAAGGAGGGGCGGCAGCACCTCAACCCCCATCACCTCGCTGGCGCTCACTCGCACCGTGCCGCGTACGCCGTCGCCCTGGCTGTCAGCCGCGCGCACCAGGGCCGCCGCAGAGTGGCCCATGGCTTCCGCGTAGCTGCGCAGGGCCAACGCGGCCTCGGTCGGCAGCAGGCCCTGCTGAGAGCGCGTGAAGAGCACCAGCCCCAGGGCCTGCTCCAGGGCGGCAATGTGGCGGCCCACTGTGGGCTGTGTCACCCCCAGCGCCCGCGCGGCGCCCGACAAGGAGCCCTCTCGCAGCACACCGAGGTACGAACGGTACAGCTCCCAGCCAATGTCATGGCGATCCGGTTGGTCCATACATAAATGTATAGCCAAGCACTCATTTTCAGCAATTCCATTGAATCGCCCTGGCGCAGACACTGCCTCCATCCATAGGTTTTGAAGGAGTATCGAGATGAGCAACAACCCCACGGGCAGCCGCCCCAAGGTACTGGTTCTGGGCGCCACCGGCGGCATTGGCGGCGAGGTGGCGCGCCAGCTGCGTGACCGGGGGTGGGAGGTGGTGGCAATTCACCGCAACGCAGCGCAGGCCAGAGAACAGCGCGACGGGTTCACCTGGGTTCGGGGCGACGCGATGACCCTCGCCGATGTGATGGCCGCCGCCACGGGCTGCCAGGTGATCGTGCATGCGGTCAACCCGCCCGGCTACCGGCGCTGGAGCGAGCTGGTGCTGCCAATGATCGACAACACGATTGCAGCGGCCCGGGCGCACGGGGCCACGGTGGTGCTGCCAGGCACCGTCTACAACTACGGGCCTGACGCCTTCCCGGTGCTGCACGAAGACGCCCCCCAACACCCCCGCACACGCAAAGGCGCCCTGCGGGTGGAGCTGGAGCGCCGCCTGCAGCAAGCCACCGTGCCACACCCGCTGGAGGAGACATGCCGCGTGATCATCGTGCGCGCGGGCGACTTCTTCGGACCGCAGGCGGGCAACAGCTGGTTTGCGCAGGGCCTCATCCAGCCGGGCCGACCGGTGGCCACGGTAAAGCAGCCAGGCGCGCCCGGCGTCGGGCACCAGTGGTCGTACTTGCCGGACGTGGCGCGCGCCATGGTGTTGCTGCTGGAGCGGCGCGCCGAGCTGCCCGCGTTTGCCCGTTTTCACCTGGCCGGGCATTGGGATGCCGATGGCACGCAGATGGCGGCCGCCATTGGCCGTGTGGTGGTGGCGCGGGGCGGCCAGGCGCCGCGCGTACAGGCTTTTCCGTGGTGGCTGGTTACGCTGGCCTCGCCGTTCGTGACCACCTTGCGTGAAATGCGCGAGATGCGCTACCTGTGGCAGCAGCCGGTGCGCATGACCAACGACCGGCTCCGGGCGGTGCTGGGCGAGGAGCCACACACCCCGCTGGACGAGGCGGTGCAGGCCACCTTGCAGGGCCTGGGCTGCCTGCCAGCCTGCTCCGGTAGCAGCGGGAGCGGGCACGCCCAGGCCGCACCGGCAACTACACCCCCAGGAACCCCGCAATCACCAGCCCGGCTTCCAACGTGAACGCCCCTTGGGCGACGCGCTCCCGGACCACCTCCAGAGGCAGCAGGTCAAAGCGCTCGACCTCGCCGTCCTGGTTGTCGGGCTCCATGCCCTGAGGCACCTGGGCGCGGAACCAGTCGATGCGCTCGACCATGAAGCCCGCGCCACCGCCCTCGCGGCTGGGGCGGCTGAACAGCACCTGGCCCCCGTGCGCCACGTCGGCCAATGCCTCCACCCGCAAACCGGCCTCTTCCCAGGTTTCGCGGGCCAGGGCCTGCGGCAGCGAGTCGGCAGCGGAGACCATGCCACCCATCAGCGTGTCCCACAGCCCAGGGTTGTTGGGTTTGGTCAGGGAACGCTTTTGCACCCACATGCGTCCGTCGGGCGCCAGGCCGACCAAGTGCACAGCGCGGGTAGCCACGCCCAGCACGCGCACCGCCCCGCGCTCCACGGTGCCGATGACCTCGCCCGCCGGGTTGGTGACCGCCAACTGCTCATCACGCCAGGGGCCGCACAGGCCCGCATCGCGCAGCGCGGCGGCCAGGGTGTTGAGGGCATCCGTGGTGTCGGCGGGCGATGCCTGCAAATGCCAAGCAAGGCCCTGAGAATGCTCTGCTTCTGATAGCTGGTAGCGCTTATTCATCAAGCGCTTCAGGCTGATTTGGCTGAAAAACCCCGGCGCTACCAGCTATCAGAAGCAGAGC
>NZ_JBWKYJ010000011.1:0-84746 GCF_059423685.1 Acidovorax sp. GW460-11-11-14-LB4
GAGCGGGTGGGGCGGGCGGTTTCACGCCACAGAGTGTGCCAGCCGTGGCACGATTTGCAACCATTGTGGCAACCCGGCCGGGGCGTGGGCTTCTATGCTTGCCCAAGCTTGCTAATTGCCCGCCCGCCGTGCGCGTTCTGCCTGCGCTGGCCGGATGACCGAGGAGACAAACCCGTGACGACTGCAGCCGCAACACAATCCGCACCACTGGTGGAGAGCTACGCCCGTGGCGCCACCGATGTTCCCCTGATCGAGCAGACCATCGGCGCCTTCTTTGCCGACATGGTGGCCCGCCAGCCCGAGCGCGAGGCGCTGGTCAGTGTGCACCAGGGCCGCCGCTACACCTACGCTCAGTTGCAGGCTGAAGCCCACCGCTTGGCCAGCGCGCTGCTGGGCATGGGGCTCACCCCCGGAGACCGCGTGGGCATCTGGTCGCACAACAATGCCGAATGGGTGCTGATGCAGCTGGCCACCGCCCAGGTGGGCTTGGTGCTGGTCAACATCAACCCGGCGTACCGCACGTCTGAGGTGGACTACGCGCTCAACAAGGTGGGCTGCAAGCTGCTGGTGACCATGGCCCGCTTCAAGACCAGCGACTACCTGGGCATGCTGCGCGAGCTGGCGCCCGAGTGGCACCACCAGCAGCCAGGCCAGCTGGGCTCCGTGAAGCTGCCCCACCTGAACACCGTGGTGTGGATCGATGAGGCGGGGCAGGGCGCCGACGAGCCCGGCCTGCTGCGGTTTTCGGACCTGCTGGCACGCGGCAACGCGGCCGACCCGCGCCTGGCGCACATCGCAGCGGCGCTGAAGGCCACCGACCCCATCAACATCCAGTTCACCAGCGGCACCACGGGCTTCCCCAAGGGGGCCACGCTCACGCACCGCAATATCCTGAACAACGGCTTCTTCATTGGCGAATGCATGAAGCTCACGCCCGAAGACCGGCTGTGTATCCCCGTGCCGCTGTACCACTGCTTTGGCATGGTCCTGGGCAACCTGGCCTGCCTCACGCATGGCTCTGCCATCGTGTACCCCAATGACGGATTCGACCCGATCACCGTGCTGCAGACGGTGCAGGACGAGCGCTGCACCGGCCTGCACGGCGTGCCCACCATGTTCATCGCCGAGCTGGACCACCCGCGTTTTGCCGAGTTCAACCTCAGCACCCTGCGCACCGGCATCATGGCGGGCTCGCCCTGCCCCACCGAGGTGATGAAGCGTGTGGTGGAGCAGATGAATCTGCGCGAAATCACCATCGCCTACGGCATGACCGAGACCAGCCCCGTGAGCTGCCAAAGCAGCACCGACACGCCGCTGGACAAGCGCGTATCGACCGTGGGCCAGGTGCAGCCGCACCTGGAGGTGAAGATCGTGGACCCTGACACGGGCGCCATCGTGCCCATCGGCCAGCGCGGCGAGTTCTGCACCAAGGGCTATTCCGTCATGCACGGCTACTGGGGCGATGAGGCCAAGACCCGCGAGGCCATCGACGACGGCGGCTGGATGCACACCGGCGACCTGGCCACCATGGATGCCGAGGGCTACGTGAACATCGTCGGCCGCATCAAGGACATGGTGATCCGTGGCGGCGAAAACATTTACCCGCGCGAGATCGAAGAATTTTTGTACCGCCACCCGCAGGTGCAGGACGTGCAGGTGGTGGGTGTGCCCGACCAGAAGTACGGCGAAGAACTCTGTGCCTGGATCATCGCCAAGCCCGGCACGCAGCCTACCGAGGACGACATCCGCGCCTTCTGCAAGGGCCAGATTGCGCACTACAAGGTGCCGCGCTACATCCGCTTTGTCACCAGCTTTCCGATGACGGTGACGGGCAAGATCCAGAAGTTCAAGATCCGCGACGAGATGAAGGACCAGCTGGGCCTGGAAGAACAGAAAACCGCTTGAAAGAGCCACAACGTATGACCATTCTCGACACCCAACTCAATGCCCGCTCGGCGGACTTTCTGGCCAACGCTGCCGCCATGCGCACACTGGTGGATGACCTGCGCGCGCAGCTCGACAAGGTCGCCCAGGGCGGCGGTGAGGCGGCCCGCGCCAAGCACACGGCGCGGGGCAAGTTGCTGCCGCGCGAGCGCGTGCAGATGCTGCTGGACCCGGGAACGCCGTTCCTCGAACTGGCGCCGCTGGCCGCGCTCAACATGTACAACAACGACGCGCCCAGCGCGGGGCTCATTGCGGGCGTTGGCCGCGTGAGCGGCGTGGATTGCATGATCGTGTGCAACGACGCCACGGTGAAGGGCGGCACCTACTACCCGCTCACCGTCAAGAAGCACTTGCGCGCGCAGGAGGTGGCGCAGCAGAACCACCTGCCCTGCATCTACCTGGTGGACTCCGGCGGCGCCAACCTGCCCAACCAGGATGAGGTGTTCCCCGACCGCGACCACTTCGGCCGCATCTTCTTCAACCAGGCCAACATGAGCGCCATGGGCATCTCGCAGATCGCGGTGGTCATGGGATCGTGCACGGCGGGCGGCGCCTATGTGCCGGCCATGAGTGACGAGTCCATCATCGTCAAGAACCAGGGCACCATCTTTTTGGGTGGCCCGCCGCTGGTCAAGGCCGCGACGGGCGAGGTCGTGACGGCCGAAGACCTTGGCGGCGGTGACGTGCACACCCGCCTGTCGGGTGTGGCCGACCACCTGGCGCAGAACGACATGCACGCGCTGCAACTGGCACGCAATGCAGTGCGCAATTTGAATAAAAACAAGCCGCAGGTGCCCGCAGATCATGCACCGGTAGCTCCTAAATTCGCAGCAGAAGAGCTGTACGGCGTGATCCCCGTGGACACGCGCAAGCCGTTCGATGTGCGCGAGATCATTGCGCGCATCGTGGACGGCAGCGAGTTCGACGAGTTCAAGGCGCGCTACGGCACCACACTGGTCACGGGCTTTGCACGCATCGAAGGGATGATGGTCGGCATCATCGCCAACAACGGCATTCTGTTCAGCGAGTCGGCGCTCAAGGGTGCGCACTTCATCGAGCTGTGCTGCCAGCGCAAGATCCCGCTGGTGTTCCTGCAGAACATCACCGGCTTCATGGTGGGCCGCAAGTACGAGAACGAAGGCATCGCCCGCAACGGCGCCAAGATGGTGACGGCCGTGGCCACGGCCAGCATGCCCAAGTTCACCATCATCATCGGCGGCAGCTTTGGCGCAGGCAACTACGGCATGTGCGGCCGCGCGTACTCGCCCCGCTTCCTGTGGATGTGGCCCAACGCGCGCATCAGCGTGATGGGTGGCGAGCAGGCCGCAGGCGTGCTCGCCACGGTGAAGCGCGACGGCATCGAAGGCAAGGGCGGCCAGTGGAGCATGGAGGAGGAGGAAGCCTTCAAGGCCCCCATCCGCCGTCAATACGAAGACCAGGGCCACCCTTACTACGCCACGGCGCGCTTGTGGGACGACGGCGTGATCGACCCCGCCGACACCCGCCGTGTGCTGGCGCTGGGGCTGGCCGCCACGCGCAATGCGCCGATCGAAGACACCAAGTTCGGCTTGTTCCGCATGTAAGGGGCTGCAGAGATGCGCGTGTCTTGTGGACTGTCTTGGGGGGTGGCTTTGGCGGTGCTGGCCGGTGCCGCGCATGCACGGGTGGTGGAGGAGCAGATCGATGTGCCCGTGCAGGTCAAAAACCCCTGGGGCAAGCAGATCGCCCAAGACATCCGCGTGACGGTCTGGTCCGACGACACCAACCCGCGGCCCGCGCCGATTGCACTCATCAACCACGGTCGCGCACCGGATGCGCAAGGCCGGGCCAGCCTGGGGCGGGCGCGCTACACCGATGCGTCGCGTTACCTGCTGCGCCGTGGCTTTGTGGTGGCCGTGCCGACCCGCGTGGGCTATGGCGTGAGCGGTGGCGAGGACGTGGAGGACACGGGGGCGTGCAACAACCGCAACTACGCGCCAGGGTTCGACGCCGCAGCCGTGCAAATGTTGGCTGCGATGAACGCTGTGCGCCAGCGGCCTGACGTGGCGACCGACAGGGTGCTGGTGGTCGGGCAGTCGTTCGGTGGCGCCAGCACGGTGGCATTGGCCGCGATGAATCCGCCCGGAGTGGTTGCGGCCATCAACTTTGCAGGCGGCAGTGGCGGCGACCCCAAGGGCCGGCCCCAGAATCCCTGCTCGCAGCCAGCGCTGGAGCGCACTTTTCAGGTCTACGGTGCGCAGGCCAAGGTGCCCATGCTGTGGATCTACACCGAAAATGACATGTACTTCGGCCCCCAGTTGCCACGCCAGTGGCACGCTGCGTTCACCAAGGCGGGCGGCAAGGCGAGCTTTGTGCAGTTCCCGCCCCATGGCGAGGACGGGCATTCCCTCTTCACGCGTTTCCCGCAGGTGTGGCAGCCCGCAGTGTCCGAGTTTCTGGATGCGAACGGGTTTCCCGCCGCCGTTGCGCGTTGACTTGTCTGCCATGACGTTCGCCATCTACCTCTCTCCTCGCAAGGCCTTCGCCGCGTTGGCTCTTGTTGTCGCCTGCGTTGGCGTCTGCACTGGCGCCGCATGGGCCCAGTCGCCCGCTGGAGAGCCTGCGGCGCTGCACCAGGTGGAGTTGCCTTTGCCTTCCGGTACCGTGCTGCGTGCCCATTGGTGGCCAGCGCCCCAGCCATCATCCGCGCAGGCCAGTGCGTCTGTACAGCCGGCCGTTCTGGCGCTGCATGGCTGTGGAGGCCTGTTTGCCAAGGCGGGCGTGTTGTCTTCCCGCTACCGTGAAACGGCCGAAACGCTGCACGCCGCAGGCTATTCCGTGCTGATGCCGGACAGTTTCGGATCGCGCGGGCTGCGTGATGTGTGCCAGACCCGTTACAGCGACCGCAGCCTGAACGTGAACGACCGCGTGCAAGACGCGCGCGCGGCCCTGGTGTGGCTGGCCGCGCAGCCCGGCGTGGATGCGCGGCACATCGGCGTGATGGGCTGGTCCAACGGCGGCACCACCACGTTGAATTTGCTGGTGCAGCGGCTCACCCGCCCGCGCGAGGGCGAGCCGACACTGGCCGGTGCGGCGGTCTTCTACCCCGGCTGCGGGCCCCTGCTCAAACACCAGGCCGTGGCAGAAAGTGTTCCGCTGCTGATGCAGCTGGGTGCGCTGGACGACTGGACCCCAGCCCAACCCTGCGTGGACTGGGCCGGCACGCTGAAGGCCCGCGCTGGCAGCGACGTGACGGTGCACGTGTACGAAAGCAGCTACCACGGCTTTGATGGCACCGCGCCCTTGCGCCTGCGCGGCGATGTGCCCAATGGCACGTCGGCCCATGGTGTGCACCAGGGCGGAAACCCCACAGCGCGCGTTCAGTCGCTGGCCGCGCTGCAATCCTTCTGGAAACGGGTGCTGGGCACCCCGACCGCGCCATGAACGCCACCGACCATTTCACCCAACTCGCACGCTACAACCAGTGGGCCACTGCTCGCCTGCTCGACGCAGTGGCGGAGGTACCAGGGGACGACTACCGGCGCGATGTGGGCCTGTTCTTCAAAAGTATCCACGGCACGCTCAACCACCTGCTGGTGGGCGAGCACCATCTGTGGTTCGTGCGCTTTGCCGAAGGCACCTCGCCCAAGGTGGCGCTGGACGCCGAGCTGGAACCCGACCGCGCGCAACTCGATGCCCGCCTGCGCGAAGGAGCGGCTCGCTGGGCACCGCTGATAGCTTCGTTCGCTCCTGGTCGTTGGAGCGGCACGCTCGACTACACCACCATGCGTGGCACGGCGGCATCGCTGCCGTTTGCGGCCACGCTGGCGCACGTGTTCAACCACGGAACGCACCACCGGGGTCAGATCACTGCGGCATTGACCGCGCTGGACCAGCCCTGTCCCGAGCTGGACTTCGTCTACTTTCTGCAAAACCCGTCCAAGCCATGAGCAGCCAGAACCTTTCCATCACCCAAACCGGCGCCGTGGCGCGCATCACGCTCACGCAGCCTGAGATTCGCAACGCCTTCAGCGATGAGGTCATTGCCGAGATCACTGCGGCCTT
The DNA here is from genome assembly GCF_059423685.1 of Acidovorax sp. GW460-11-11-14-LB4. Classification (NCBI taxonomy): domain Bacteria; kingdom Pseudomonadati; phylum Pseudomonadota; class Betaproteobacteria; order Burkholderiales; family Comamonadaceae; genus Acidovorax; species Acidovorax sp. GW460-11-11-14-LB4. The sequence continues at coordinate 5,989 of NZ_JBWKYJ010000011.1, forward strand.
TCTGGAAGTCGGAGGGCGTGCTGACGTGCGCGCCGTGGTGCTCGCCGCAGAAGGCCCTGCCTTTTGCGCCGGTGCCAACCTCAACTGGATGCGCCGCATGGCCGACTACACGCGCGATGAAAACATCGCCGATGCAGGCAAGCTGGCCGAGATGCTGCGCGTGATCTACGAATGCCCCAAGCCCACGATTGCCCGCGTGCAGGGCGATGTATATGCAGGCGGCATGGGCTTGGTGGCCGCGTGCGACATGGCCGTGGCCGTGGACACGGCAGGCTTTTGCCTCAGCGAGGTGAAGCTGGGGCTCATCCCCGCCACCATCAGTCCCTATGTGATCCGTGCCATGGGCGCACGCGCTGCGCACCGCTACTTCCTCACGGCCGAGCGTTTTGGTGCGGCTGAAGCCTTGCGCATTGGCTTTGTGCATGAGGTCGTGGTGGCTGACCAGCTCGACACCAAGGTGGACGAACTGCTCAAGGCCCTGACCAGCGCCAGCCCCAACGCTGTGCGCGTCTGCAAGAAGCTGGTGATGGATGTGGCTGAGCGCGAAATCAATGCCGGGCTGATTGCCGCCACGGTGCAGGGCATTGCCGACATCCGCGCCAGCGATGAGGGCAAGGAAGGCGTGCAGTCCTTCCTCAACAAGCGCAAACCCGCCTGGTTGGGCTGATCAGTACAAGCAGGCCATGGACGCCCTCTGGTTCAACATCGTGCAGTGGCTCCACACGCTGGGGCTGCATGTGGATGGCGGCACCGCGCGCGCCGTGGGCGACGCGGCAGCCACAGCAACTGCGAAGCTCGACATGCCCAGCCTGCTGGCGCTGGCCGCCGCACTGGGCTGGGCCAGCGGATTCCGGCTGTATGCCGTGGTGTTCCTGGTCGGCATGATGGGTGTGCTGGGCTGGATGCCCCTGCCGCCAGGCCTGGTCATGCTGCAGCACCCGCTGGTGCTGATGGTCAGCGGCTTCATGCTGATGGTGGAGTTTTTTGCCGACAAGGTGCCCTGGGTGGACAGCGCCTGGGATGCCATCCATGCCTTCATCCGCGTACCTGCGGGCGCTGCGTTGGCCTACGGCGTGTTCGGTGCCGACAACGCGACCATGGCCGTGGTGGCGGGACTGCTGGGCGGCTCGCTCTCTGCCACGGCCTTGGCCACCAAGATGACCACCCGCGCCGCCGTGAACACCTCGCCCGAGCCGTTTTCCAACTGGGGGCTGTCGTTCTTTGAAGACGGCCTGGTCGTGGCCGTGGTCTGGCTGGCCACGCAGCACCCGGTGGCCTTTGGCATCGCGCTGGTGGTGATGGTGGTCGTGTCGGTGCTGCTGCTGGTGGTGCTGTTCAAGTTTCTGCGCGCCGTCGTGCGGCGCTTGTCCTCTTTCTTTTCTGGTTCTGCCAAGGTGGCTTAAACATGTTCAACAAGATCCTTATTGCAAACCGTGGCGAGATCGCTTGCCGTGTCGCAGCGACCGCCAAGCGCCTGGGCGTGAAAACCGTCGCCGTGTACTCCGACGCCGACGCCAACGCCAAACATGTGGCCGTGTGCGACGAGGCCGTGCACATTGGCGGCAGCGCACCCAAGGACAGCTACCTGCGCTGGGAGCGCATCATCGAGGCCGCTAAGGCCACGGGCGCGCAGGCCATCCACCCTGGCTACGGTTTTCTGAGCGAGAACGAAGACTTCGCCAAGGCCTGTGCCGACGCGGGCCTGGTTTTCATTGGCCCCCCCGCCAGCGCCATCAATGCCATGGGGCTGAAGGCCGAGTCCAAGCGCCTCATGGAGCAGGCACAGGTGCCCCTGGTGCCCGGCTACCACGGTGCTGACCAGGACCCGGCGCTGCTGCAACGCGAGGCGGACCGTATTGGCTATCCCGTGCTCATCAAGGCCAGCGCCGGCGGTGGCGGCAAGGGCATGCGCGCCGTGGACAAGGCCGAGGACTTTGCGGCGGCGCTCGACTCCTGCAAGCGCGAGGCCATCAACAGCTTTGGTGACGACGCGGTGCTGGTCGAAAAGTACGTGCAGCGCCCGCGCCACATTGAGATCCAGGTGTTTGGCGACACGCACGGCAACTGTGTGTACCTGTTTGAGCGCGATTGCTCCGTGCAGCGCCGCCACCAGAAGGTGCTGGAGGAAGCGCCTGCGCCGGGCATGACGCCAGAGCTGCGCGCCCGCATGGGCGAGGCCGCTGTGGCCGCCGCCGAGGCTGTGAACTACGTGGGCGCGGGCACCGTGGAGTTCATCGTCGAGCAGCCCGGCGGCTACGACGCGCCCGAGCAGATGAAGTTCTACTTCATGGAGATGAACACCCGCCTGCAGGTGGAGCACCCTGTGACCGAGGCGATCACCGGCCTCGACCTGGTGGAGTGGCAGCTGCGTGTAGCGTCGGGCGAGCCCTTGCCGCTCCAGCAGCAAGACCTGCGCATCACAGGCCACGCCATCGAGGCCCGCATCTGTGCCGAGAACCCGGACAACAACTTCCTGCCCGCGACCGGTGCGCTCAATGTGTATGCGCTGCCCGATTGCGTGACGTTTGAAAGAGGCGCGGTGCGCGTGGATTCCGGCGTGCGACAGGGCGATGCGATCAGCCCGTTCTACGACTCCATGGTGGCCAAGCTCATCGTGCACGGCGACACGCGCGAACAGGCGTTGGCGCGGCTGGACGAGGCGCTGGCCCAGACCCACATCGTGGGCCTGGCAACCAACGTGCAGTTTTTGCGCCGCGTGGCACGCACCGATGCGTTTGCCAGAGCCAAGCTGGACACGGCGCTGATCCCGCGCGAGCAGGCCGTGTTGTTCCATCAGGAGCCCGTGGGCTTGCCCCTGGCCGCTGCGGCGGCCGTGGCGCAGGCCTTGCTGAATGAGCGCACGAGCGAGGGCGTGGACCCGTTCAGCCGCCGCGACGGCTTTCACACGCATGGCGTGGTGCAGCGTCGGTTTGAATTTGAATTTGGCGGTGAACACGCCAAGGCGCTGCTGACTTACGAGCGCGGTGGCGGCTTGCACTTGAAGGTGGGCGAGGGCGACGCTGCCGTGTCCGGTTCGCTGGTCTTTGGCGCAGCGCCCCAGGGCGCCATCGAGTTGCAGTTCGCCGGCCAGCGCACGCGCGCTGCCGTGTACGCGCAGGGCGAGGTGGACCATGTGTTCACCCCGCTGGGCGCCACGCAGATCACCGCCATCGACCTGCTGGCCCACGCGGGCGAGGCAGCGGCTGAAGGCGGACGCCTCACGGCCCCCATGCCCGGCAAGGTGGTGTCGTTTGCCGTGAAGGCGGGCGACAAGGTTGCCAAGGGGCAGCCACTGGCGGTGATGGAGGCCATGAAGATGGAGCACACCATCGCCGCCCCGGCCGATGGCGTGGTGCAGGAGCTGCTGTACGCGCCAGGCGACCAGGTGACCGAGGGGGCAGAGCTGCTCAAGCTGGTAGCCGCCGACAAGGCCTGAGCCAAGTAGTGTCCCGAGTCGTCTGCAGGTGACAGCGCAGGGGGCCCAATGCGGCTACGCTTGGGCCCCATGAAAATCACCTTTTGCTGTACCGATGCCAAGCCCGAGCCCTGGCTCCAGGGCTTTTCCGCCGCGCTGCCCGGCGTTGAGATTTCTGTTTGGCAACCCGGCGCCCCGCAGGCCGACTACGCCGTGGTCTGGGCACCACCCCAGCAGTTCATGGACGAACAGCCTGGCCTCAAGGCGCTCTTCAATATCGGTGCAGGGGTGGATGCCCTGCTCAAGCTGCGCTTGCCGCCCCAGGCCTTGGTGGTACGGCTGGATGATGCGGGCATGGCCGTGCAGATGGCTGAATATGTGTGCCACGCGGTCATCCGCCACTTCCGCGAGTTTGATGGCTATGAGGCCGACACCCAGGCGGGCCGCTGGGGCTACCGCAAGCCACGCCTGCGCAGCGACTATCCCGTCGGTGTGATGGGCCTGGGCGTGCTGGGCGAGCGGGTTGCCAAGGCGCTGGCGCAGTTTGACTTTCCCATCAACGGCTGGAGCCGTGGCCCCAAGGCCATCGACGGCGTGCGCGGCTTTGCGGGCGCAGATCAATTCAATGACTTTCTGGCCGCGAGCCGCGTGCTGGTCAACCTGCTGCCCCTCACGCCCGATACGGCCAACGTGATCAACAAGGACACGCTGGGCCGCCTGTTGCCCGGCGCTTATGTGATCAATGTGGCGCGCGGTGCGCACCTGGTGGACGAAGACCTGGTGGCCGCCATCGACAGCGGCCACGTGGCTGGAGCCACGCTCGATGTGTTCCGCACCGAGCCGTTGCCAGCAGGCCATGCGTTCTGGACGCACCCTCGCATCACCGTCACGCCCCACACCTCGGCGCGCACGCTGCGCGACGAGAGCATTGCCCAGATCGCACGCAAGATGGTGGCGCTGGAGCACGGCGAGGCGGTGGCGGGCATCGTGAACCCCGCGCGAGGCTACTGAAGTCGCCGGTCCACGCGCTCGCGAGCGTAGAAAATGGCGGGCATGAGCACATCCACGTTCCGTCGTTTCTTTGGTCTTTTGGGCTGGGTCCTGCTGGTGCCCAGCGCCTTGACCGCGCTGGGTGCGGCGTGGTTATTGGCCTCTGGCATGAACATGCTGGGCGACACGCACACCGCCAAGGGCCGGGTGGTGGCGCATGAAGAAATCATGACAGGCCCATCCCACCGCCGGGGGCTTGCCAAGAAGAGCATTGTGGAGTTTGTGGCGGGCGATGGGCGAACCTACAGCTTCACGGATTCGGTCGCACGCCAGCAGCAGGCCATCCACAAGGTGGGTGAGACTGTTTCGGTGCGCTACTCTGCCAAGGACCCGGTGCAGGCGGAAATCCGCAGTTCAACCACCGTGAAGATCGTGATCGGTGCAGTGATGCTGCTGTCCAGCGCCATCGGTATGGCTGTGGGCTGGCTGTTGCTGCGCTTGCGCCCCAGGTCTGTCGCATAGCCCTCTGTGCGCGGGCACAGAGGGTGTGCCTTTTCAATCCACCGTCACGCCGGCATCGCGCACCAGCTTGCCCAGTCGCTGCGCGTCGGCCTTGATGAGCGCCCCAAAGTCGGCCGCCGTGCCCCCCACCACGGGTGTGCCAATGGCTTCCCATTTGGTGCGGAAGGCGGGTTCCTTGAAGATCGCATTCACCGTGGCGTTGAGCTTGTCGACGGTGGCTTGCGGGGTGCCAGCGCGCACTGCAATGCCGTGCCAGCCGGTGATCTGGTAGCCCGCAATGCCGGCCTCCGCCATGGTGGGCACATTGGGCAGCACCTTGGCGCGTTCGCTGGATGTGACGGCCAACGGAATGAGTTTGCCCGCCTGGATGTGGGGCAGGGAGCTACCGACGATGTCGAACATCACGTTCACCTGTCCGCCGATCAGGTCGTTGAGCGCGGGGCCAGCGCCACGGTAGGGGATGTGCCCCATCTTCACGCCCGCCGTGGTGTTGAACAGCTCGCCCGCCAGGTGCTGCGGTGTGCCGTTGCCGGCCGACGCGTAGCTCAGCACCGGCTTTCCGGCCTTGGCCATGGCCAGGAACTCGGCCAGTGTCTTGACGCCCAGGGAGGGATGCACCTCCAGCACCAGCGGAAATGCCGACAGCTGGATCACCGGCACCAGATCGGACAGCGGGTTGAACGGCATGCTGGCGTACAGCGAGGGGTTGACCGCCATCGGGCCGCTGGCGGCCAGCAGCAGCGTGTGGCCGTCCGCTGGCGCCTGCTTGGCCACCTCGGCGCTGCCGGTGTTGCCACCGGCGCCGCCCTTGTTGTCCACCACCACAGGCACGCCCAGGCGGCTTTGCAGCTCGGGTTGCAGCATGCGGGCCATCAGGTCGGTGGGGCCGCCGGGCGGGTAGGGCACCACAAAGCGGATGGTCTTGCTGGGGAAGGCGGTGGCCGCTGTTTGCGCGGCAGCATGGCCTGCCATGCCCAGGGCCAGGGGCACGGCAAGGGCTGCGTGCAGCACGGCGCGCCGGGCGGTGCGAGGCGTGGATGAGTAAAGGTGGCGGTGGTGCATGTCTGTCTCCTGTGGGATGGATAAAGCCCGTCTGCTGCGGGTTGATGTCAATGGATGGGGAGCGCGATGGAGCGGTGCCGATCAGCCTGCGCCAAAGCGCTGCCGGATGTCGGCGGCGGTGGCCAGCGGGCGGCCCAGCGCGGCTGCGGCTTCGACGGCCTGGCGCACCAGCGCGGTGTTGTCGGGGGCCACGCTGCCGTCCTTGCACAGCAGGTTGTTTTCAAACCCCACGCGGGCGTGGCCGCCCAACGCGGCGGCGGCGGCCACGCAGGCGTTCTCTGCCGCCCCGAAGGCGCACACGGCCCAGGGCTCGTTGCCGTCATGGGCGTTTAGAAAAGGCAGCAGGTCGCGCGGGCTGGAGGTCTGGCCCGCGCTGTAGCGGCCCAGCACAAACAGCAGGAACCAAGGCGCATCCGGCACCACGCCACTGGCGCGCAGTGCCTGCCAGCGGCGCAGGTCGGCCACGTCGTACAGGATGACCTGCACCATGGTGCGGCGCTGGGCCAGGCCGGTGAAGAAGCGCTGCAGTCCGGCTTCGCCGATCTCGGGCTTGTCTACTTCGCGCAGTCCGATGGACACGGCCTCGGGTTGCAGGGCCTCCACCATGGCGATCTGCGCGGGGGCCTGGTACACGCCTGCGGCTTCGCTGGTGATCTGTATGACCATCGCGTCGCCCACGGCCTGGCGCACCACGCGCTGCGCCTCGCGGTAGCCTTCGACATCGAGGCTGTGGCGGCCTTGCGCGTCGCGGATGTGCATGTGCAGCATGGCCGCTCCCGCGTCCAGGCAGGCCTTGGCCGTGGTGGCCAGCGTGGCCGGTGTGATGGGCACGGCCAGATGGTCGGCGGGTTGCTTGTAGGCGCCGTTGGGCGCCACGGTCACGATCAGTGGGTCAACCCACTGGCTGGCAATGGTGGGTGATGCGGGCGATGCACTCATGCGCGGGCTCCAGTGGTCGTTGGGGTGTCCGTCTGTGACGTGTCGGTGGGGGGCTCGATGGTGGGCAACTCGCCGGCCAGCAGCGCCAGGCCCTGGCGCAGCAGGGTGTCGTAGCGCGTGCGTTCGGCCCGCTTGCGGTCTTCGGGCCAGTCAAAAAAGCCCTTGCCCGTCTTCATGCCGAGCTGACCCTGCGCCACCTTGTCGCGCAGGGCCTGGGCGGGTACGTCGGTGTTTGACAGCGTGGGGTACATGGTGGCGGCTGCGGCGGTGTGCACCTCAATGCCTGCGTGGTCGCGCTGCAGCACTGGCCCGGCCGCCAGAAAGCGGAAGCCAAAACCAAAGCGCACGGCGGCGTCCACGTCCTCCGGCGAGGCAATGCCTTCGTCGATAAGCGCAAACGCCTCGCGCGAGAGTGCGTGCTGCATGCGGTTGGCCAGAAAGCCGGGCTTGTCCTTCTTGACCAGCACCGGCACGCTGCCGCAGCCGCGCATGAAGGCGTGCAGCCAGGTGCCCAGGGCCGGGTTGCTGCGCTCGCCCAGCACCACCTCCACCAGCGGCACCAGGTGGGCGGGCATGAAGAAGTGCAGGCCCAGCATGCGCTGCGCCGTGGTCAGCCCCTGGGCAATGGCACTGATCGGAAAGCCCGAGCTGTTGCTGGCCAGCACGGCGTTGGGGGGGGCGACGGTTTCCAGCTCGGCAAACAGCTTTTGTTTGGCTGCCAGTTGCTCGGTGATGCATTCCACCACCAGCACCACGCCGCTCCAGTCCACGTCCTGCAGGCTGGCGCACACCTGCACCGGGCCGGCGTGGGCGGCCTGGCCGGCAGCGGCCAGCTCCTGCGCAATGTGGGGCAGCAAGTGGTCGCGGCGGGCGGCGTGGGGGTCCACCACCGTGACCTGCGCGCCGCCCCGGGCCAGGACCACGGCCACATCGGCCCCCATGGTGCCTCCGCCTACCACCACGGTGCGTGCGTTGCGCGGCGAACTGTTCTCCATCGTGTCTCCTTGTGGCTCTCAATCTGCTCAAGCGGTGTGCTTGCGTTGAATTCAGTCTAGGGGGCTCGCATTGCGCGGTCCAGACGTCTTTTTCGATAGACTGATCAGCTATGAAGATCAATTGGTCCGCCCGCGAGGTGGATGTGTTCCTCTCCCTGGCCGAGACGCTGAGTTTTCGGCGCACGGCCTTGCAGATGCACCTGTCGCAGTCGGCGGTGTCGGGCACGGTGGCTCGGCTGGAGGAGATGCTGGACGTGCGCCTGTTCGAGCGCACCACGCGCACCGTGCAGCTCACGCTGGCGGGCGAGGTGTTTGCCGAGCAGGCGCGGTTTCTGCGCCACCAGATGGAGGAGACCGTGCGCCGCGTGCAGGAGGTGGCGCAGCTGCAGGTGGGCCGCATTGCGCTGGCGGCGCTGCCGTCGTTGGCCGCCGGGGCCGTGCCGCGCGCGTTTGCCCGGTTTGCTGTGCAGCATCCGGGCGTGCAGCTGGAGCTGTTTGACAGCCTGGCCGGCCCGGCGTTTGACATGGTGCGCGCCGGGCGCGTGGACTTTGCACTCACCGCTGCCAACCCCGCCTATGCCGACCTGGACTACACCCCGCTGGTGTCCGACCGCTTTGTGCTGCTGATGGGGCGCACGCACCCGCTGGCCCGAGGGCGCAGCGCCATTGCCTGGGCGGATGTGGCCGAGCTGCCGCACATCTCCATGCCCGCAGGTACCAGCGTGCGGCAGTATGCGGAAGAGGCCTTGCTGACTCACCGCATCCGTTTTGCGCCGCGCTATGAGGTGGAACACCTGGCCACCATCGCGGCCATGGTGGCTGCGGGGCTGGGCGTGAGCGCGCTGCCCGAACTGGCGGCCCAGGTGGTGCGCAGGCCCGAGGTGGTCACGCGAGCGCTCAAGGCGCCCGTGCTGCACCGGCCCATCGGGCTGATCACGCTCCGGGGGCGGCCGCTGTCGCTGGCGGCGCAGGCCATGGTGGCCCTGCTGCGGCAAGAGGTGGCGGGTGATGGCGCCCGTACGGGCTGATGGCGCGTCCGGCGAATGGTCTGGCACGATATGGGGTGGCCCTGTGGAGGCGGTGGCGAGACAATGGCGGCATTCCTTGATCCACCCTTGGTAGCCCCATGAGCATTCCCTCCCGCGTCCACCTCATCGACGTTGGCCCCCGTGACGGCCTGCAGAATGAGAAGACCCCGGTGCCCGCCGCCGTCAAGATCGAGCTGGTGCACCGCCTGCAGCAGGCCGGCCTGAAAGAGATCGAAGTCACCAGCTACGTCAGCCCCAAGTGGGTGCCGCAGATGGCCGACAACCACGAAGTGATGGCGGGCATCACCCGCCAGAGCGGTGTGGCGTATTCGGTGCTCACGCCCAACCTCAAGGGCTTTGAGGCGGCCGTGCTGGACCAGCCTGACGAGATCGTTGTCTTCGGCTCCGCCAGCGAGGCCTTCAGCCAGCGCAACATCAACTGCAGCATTGCCGAAAGCATTGAGCGTTTTGCCCCGGTGGTAGAGGCCGCGTTGGCCGCTGGCATCCGCGTGCGTGGCGCCATGAGCTGCACCGTGGGCTGCCCGTACGAGGGCGACATTCCGCCCGAACGCGTGGCGTACCTTGCGGGCCTGCTGAAGGGCATTGGGGTGCAGCGCGTGGATGTGGCCGACACCATTGGCGTGGGCACCCCGCGCAAGGTGCAGAAAGCGCTGGAGGCCACGCTGCAGCACTTTGGCATCGACGAGGTGTCGGGCCACTTTCATGACACCTACGGCCAAGCACTGTCCAACACGCTGGCGGCGCTGGAGCTGGGCGTGTGGAACTTCCAGTCGTCCGTGGCTGGGCTGGGCGGCTGCCCTTATGCCAAGGGCGCGACCGGCAACGTGGCCACCGAAGATGTGGTCTACATGCTGCAGGGCATGGACATCGAGACCGGCATCGACCTGGACTTGCTCATCGACGCAGGCGCCTACATCAGCGGCTTTCTGGACCGCAAGCCCAACTCACGCGCGGCCAATGCCTTGTTGACCAAGCGCGCGGGCTGACTGCAAATCAGCTCCACCCGGCCGCCGTCAACCGGCGTCCGGGGTGCCGCCCAGCACCTTCCACAGCGTCACGCGGTTGACCTGCTCGGCCTGGCGCAGGCCGATGAGGGTCTGCTGTGCCGCATACAGGCTGCGTTGTGCATCCAGCACCGTGAGGTAGTTGTCCACCCCGGCCTTGAACCGCGCCTCCGACAGGTCGAACGCCTTTTGGGTGGAGGCCACCAGCCGCGTCTGCGCGGCGATGCGCTCGTCCCATTGCGCGCGGTCGGCCAGCACATCGGCGGTCTCGCGGAACGCGGTCTGCACGGCCTTTTCGTACTGGGCCACCGCGATGCGCTGGTTGGCCTCGGCCACCTGCACGTTGGCGCGGTTGCGGCCGGCGTCGAAGATGGGCAGTCGGACCAGTGGCACAAAGCTCCAGGTGCCGCTGCCCGCACCAAACAGGCCGTCCAGCTCGCGGCTGCCGGTGCCTACGTTGGCCGTGAGGCTGATGGTGGGGAACAGGGCCGCCCGCGTAGCGCCGATGTTCGCCTCGGCGGCGCGCAGGGCGTTTTCGGCGGCCTGTATGTCGGGCCGGGCGAGCAGCACGCTGGAGGCCAGCGGCACCGGTACGGGCTGCAACGCCGCCGGGGCCTGCGCGTCTGCACGCAGCGTGCTGGCGGTGGGCCACAGGGCCGCAGGCACCGGGCCTCCCACCAGCAATTGCAGTGCGTTGCGGTCGCGCTCCACCTGCGCCAGGTAGGTCGCCACATCGCCGCGTGCCGCGTCCACCGTGGTCTGCGCCTGGGCCAGCACCAGTCCCGATGTGGAGCCGATGGCGTGGATGCGTTCGGTCAGCGCATAGGCCTTTTCGCGGCTGGCCAGGGTGTCGCGCGCCAGCTGCAGCCGGGCTTCATCGGCGGCCAGGGTGAGCCAGGCGTTGGCCACATCTGCAATCAGGCCCGTTTGGATGTTGCGCTGGTTCTGCTGGCTCTGCAGAAACTGCTGCAGCGCTGCCTCATTGAGGTTGCGCACCCGGCCCCAGAAGTCGATCTCGTAACTGGCAAACCCCAGTTGTGCCGTGTACTGCGTGGCCACCTGCGCAGGGGCTGTGGCGCTGCTCATGCCAGCGGCGGTGCGCGCGCGGCTGGCCTGAGCCTGCGCGGTGACGCTGGGCAACAGGTCGGCGCGGGTGATGCCGTACTGGGCGCGGGCCCGTTCGATGGTCTCGACGGCCACGCGCAGGTCGCGGTTGTTCGACAGCGCGAGGGCAATGACATCGCGCAGCGGCTGGGCCTGCACCCAGCCCAGCGCCGCTGCCGCCTGCAGGCTGGCGTCGCTGGGCACGGCCGACTGTCCGCTGGTAGTGCCCACGGTGTCAGGCACCGGCAGGGCGGGGGGCTGGTGCATGGGGGCCAGGCTGCAGCCCGCGATCAGTGCGGTGGTGGCCAGGGCTGCAGCGATGGCGGCAGGCCGGCGCTGGCGGCGTGGCGAAAAGGGTGGGCGCGTCATGCTGCGCTCTCCTGAGTGGGGTGCGGTAGGGTGGTGGCTGGCGGTGGCGGTGCGTTGTCTTCGCTGCGCGACCGGCTCTTGAACCAGCGGCGGATCAGCAGGAAGAACACCGGCACCAGGAAGATGCCCAGCATCGTGGAAGCCAGCATGCCGCCCAGCACGGCGGTACCGATGGCCACCCGCCCGCCTGCACCCGCGCCGGTGCCGATGGCCAGCGGGATCACCCCGAAGCCGAATGCCAGCGAGGTCATCAGGATGGGCCGCAGGCGCAGGCGCACGGCCGCGACGATGGCGTCAAACAGGTTCTTCCCCTGCTCCTGCAGCTGCACCGCAAACTCCACGATCAGGATCGCGTTTTTGGACGCCAGCCCCACCGTGGTCAGCAGCCCCACCTGAAAGTACACGTCGTTGGTGAGGCCCCGGGTGTAGGTGGCCGCGAGCGCGCCCACCACACCCAGCGGCACGGCCAGGATCACCGACAGCGGCACGGTCCAGCTCTCGTACAGGGCTGCCAGGCACAGGAACACGAACAGGATCGAGATCGCGTACAGCATGGGGGCCTGGGCGCCCGACTGGCGTTCCTGCAGCGAGGCGCCCGTCCACTCGTAGCCAATGCCGGGAGGCAGTGTGCGCAGGATGTCTTCCACGATCTTCATGGCTGCGCCCGAGCTCACGCCTGGTGCCGCGCGGCCTTCCAGCTCGTACGCCGGGTTGCCGTTGTAGCGCAGCAGCTGCGGCGAGCCGTAGGCCCAGTAGCTGGTGGAGAACGCGCCAAACGGCACCATCTCGCCCTTGCTGTTGCGCACGCTCCAGCGGGCCACGTCCTGCGGCAGCATGCGCGCTGGCGCGTCGCCCTGGATGTACACGCGCTTGACCCGTTCGTTGTTCAGGAAGTCGTTCACGTAGGTGCCGCCAATGGCGCTGGAGAGCACGCTGTTGATGTCGTTGTACGACAGCCCAAGCGCGGCGGCCTTGCGGTCGTCGATCTCCAGGCGCAGCTCGCTGGCGTCCTCCAGGTTGGTCATGCGCAGGTTGGTCAGCTCGGGCCGCTTGCGCGCTTCGGTCAGGAAGGTGTTGGTGGCCGCCAGCAACGCCTGGTGGCCCAGGCCGTTCATGTCCTTGATCACGAAGTTGAAGCCCGAGCTGGAGCCCAGGCCCCGCACGGCCGGCGGCATGACGACCAGCACCCGCGCGTCACGGATGGAGGCCAGGTCGCGCGTGGCCTTGTAGGCGATCTGTGCGGCGGCCTGGTTGGGCAGCGTGCGGTCTTCCCAGGGCTTGAGGCGCACAAAGCCACGTGCCGAGGCCTGGTCTCCGTTGATGCCCGAGACTTGGTAGAAGCTCAGCACATCGGGCTGCTGCGCAAAGTAGTCGCGCACCTGGTCCAGCACGCTCTGCAGCCGCGCATCGGCGGCGCCCGAGGGCAGGTTCACGTTCACGTACAGGAAGCCCTGGTCTTCGTCGGGCAGGAAGGATGTGGGCAGGCGCGCCATGAGCAGCCACACCACGCCACACACCGCCAGAAAGATCAGGACCATGCGTTTGGTGCGGCGCAATGTGTAGGCCACCGTGCCCTGGTAGCGTGCCGAGGTGGCGTCGAAATGGTGGTTGAACCAGCGGAAGAACCGGTCGTTCAGGCCCAGCAGGCCGCGGCGGATGGGCCGGTCATGCCCGGCAGACGCGGCTGCTGGCTTGAGCAGCGTGGCGCACAGCGCCGGGGTGAGGGTCAGCGCCACAAACACCGACAGCGCCATGGCTGCCACGATGGTGATGGAGAACTGCCGGTAGATCACGCCGGTGGAGCCGCCAAAGAACGCCATGGGCACGAACACCGCCGACAGCGTGACCCCGATGCCCACCAGGGCGGGCGTGATTTCGCGCATGGACTGGCGGGTGGCCTCCTTGGCCGACTGGCCGGTCTCGTGCATCACCCGCTCGACGTTTTCGACCACCACGATCGCATCGTCCACCAGCAGGCCGATGGCCAGCACCATGGCAAACATGGTCAGCGTGTTGATCGAATACCCCGCCAGCGACAGCACCCCGAAGGTGCCCAGCAGCACCACCGGCACGGCAATGGCGGGGATCAGCGTGGCGCGGAAGTTCTGCAAAAACACGAACATCACGATCACCACCAGGATCATGGCTTCGCCCAGTGCGCTGACCACTTCCTTGATGGAGGCGCGCACAAAGGGCGTGGAGTCCGAACTCACGAAGTAGTCGATCTGGTTGGGAAAGTAGGGCTTGAGTTCAGCCAGCTTGGCGGCAATGGCATCGGCCACCTGCATGGCGTTGGCGCCGTCGGCCAGCACGATGCCCATGCCCGCGCCGGGCATGCCATTGAGCTTGGCCTTCACAGTCAGGTTCTCGGCACCCAGCTCCACGCGGGCCACGTCCTTGACGGTGACCACTGAGCCATCGAGCGCCGACTTGAGCACGATGGCCTCGAACTGCTCCACCGTCTTGAGCTTGGTGCGGGCGGTGATGGTGGCGTTGAGCTGCTGGTCGGACACCGCGGGCAGGGCGCCCAGCTGGCCGGCAGATACCTGGGCGTTCTGGGCGTTGAGCGCATTGACCAGGTCCGACGGCATCAGCGCGTACTTCTCCATCTTGGCCGGGTCCATCCAGATGCGCATGGCGTAGTTGGTGCCGAACACCGTGACGTCACCGACACCGTCGATGCGGCCGATCACGTCCACCAGGCTGCTGGTCAGAAAGTCGCCGATGTCCACGGCGCTCATGGAGGGGTCTTTGGAGAAGAAGCTGTAAGTGACCAGGAAGTCCTGCCCGCCCTTGTTCACGAACACGCCCCGGCTCTTGACGGCGTCGGGCAGGCGGTTGGTGGCGGCCTGCAGCTTGTTTTGCACCTGCACCTGCGCCACATCGATGTTGGTGCCGGGCGCGAAGGTGAGCGTGGTGCGTGAGCGGCCCGAGGCATCCGAGGTCGAGCTCATGTAGAGCATGTTGTCGATGCCCTTGAGCTGCTGCTCGATGATCTGCGTGACCGAGTTTTCGACCGTCTCGGCCGAGGCGCCGGTGTATTGCGAGCCGATGGTCACGCGTGGCGGAGCGATGTCGGGGTACTGCTCCAGCGGCAGCGTGACGATGGACAGCGCACCGCCCAGCATGATGATGATGGCGATGACCCAGGCAAAAATGGGCCGGTTGATGAAGAACTGAGCCATGTGCTGCGTCCTTCGTGCTCAGCGGGATGCCGCTGGGGAAGGGGCCGAGGCGGGCGCGGCACCTGCAGCGGGCGGCGCGTCGGCGCCTGGGGCTCCCTTGCGGCCCTTGGTGGGTGCTTTGGGGTCCACTTCCACTGCGCGCACCTTGTCGCCGGGTTTGACGCGCTGGAACCCTTCGGTCACAACGCGCTCGCCGGCAGCCAGCCCGCCTTGCAGCAGCCATTGGTTGCCCACCGCCCGGTCGATGCTGATCGGGCGTTTTTCCACCACATCGCCGTCTTTGACCACCAGCACGCTGGGCTTGCCGGTGAGGTCGCGGGTCACGGCCTGCTGGGGCACCAGCAGGGCTTCGGGCGCGAGGCCGGTGGGCAGCAGCGCCTGCACGTACATGCCGGGCATCAGCGTGCCCTTGGGGTTGGGCACCACGGCGCGCAGCGTGACGGTGCCGGTGGTGGCGTTCACGATCACGCCGGCAAACTGCAGCTGGCCGCGTTGTGCGTACTCGGTACCATCGTCCAGGCGGATGCGCACGGGGATCTTGTCGCCCTCGACCTTCTGGAAACGGCCAGCGTCCCAGTCCCGCTGCAACTGCATCAGCTCGGTGGTGGACTGGGTGAAGTCCACGTACATCGGGTCAAGCTGGACGATGGAGGTCAGCGCATCGGCCTGGTTGGCTGTGACCAGCGCTCCCGGCGTCACGTTGGACAGGCTGATGCGTCCACTGATCGGTGCCTCGATGCGGCTGTACTTGAGGTTGATGCGGGCGGTGGCCAGGTTGGCCTGGGCCACGGCCACGTCGGAGCGCGACTGGGCTGCGGCGGCCTGGCTTTCTTCAAAGGCCTGCTGGCTGATGGCGTCGATCTTCACCAGCTCCGCATTGCGCTTGGCCGTTGCCTCCTGGGTGCGCGCTGTGGCCTCGGCCTTGGCCAGGGCTGCCTGCGCGCTGGCTTCGGTGGCCCGCAGCGAGGCGTCATCGATCTGGTACAGCGGCTGGCCCTGGCGCACCAGCATCCCTTCGGTGAACAGGCGCTTTTGCAGGATGCCCGACACCTGGGGCCTCACCTCGGCCGTGAGCGAGGCGCGGGTGCGGCCGGGCAGGGCGGCTTCGAGCTGCTGGCTCTGCTGCTTGAGCGTGACCACGCCCACTTCGGGGGCGGCCTTGGCCGGTGCGGGGGCCTCGTTGGGTTTGCTGCAGCCGGACAAGATGCCCGCGGTCAGCAGCAGCCCCAGCAACGCTCCCCGGCATGGCAATGCCCCGAGGGCGGGGCGGCCCGGCACAGTGTTGGCAGGGGAGGTCGCGGGCAGGCTCGGGCACAGCGGGGACAACGCAGCATCGTTCATGGGCGTGGGAGCGGTTGGGTTGGGAAGGTTCGGCGCATTGTGGGGCGCACACATTTCCTGTTTGTAAAGTGGCCGGGTTTGGCCCGGGTGCCGGAGCGCCGCGCAGGGACATGCGGGCCGGGGTGCGAGGGAGGCCATGGCGCGCGGCAAAATGGAGGGAGACCCGACCGAATCACGCCCCCTGTGGACCTGCTGGAGACAACGCGAATGTGTGGAGCCGAACTGAAGAACCTGCCCGAGGGCGTACAGCGTGTGGCTGCCGAGCTGCAGCGGCGCGGCCACCCGCACCTGCCGCAGATGCTGGACGATGCCGCACGCACCGCGCAGCAGGCCGCCGATGCGCTGGGCATCCTGGTGGGGCAGGTGGCCAAGAGCATCATCTTCCGGCGCAAGAGCGACGATGCTGCGGTGCTGGTGGTCACCTCGGGCGACCGACGCGTGGACGAGAAAAAGGTGGAAGCCCATGTGGGCGGCAAGATCGGCCGGGCCGATGCCGAGTTTGTGAAATCGCGCACCGGCTTCTCGATTGGCGGCGTGTCGCCCGTGGCGCATGCCACGCCGCCCGTCACGCTCATCGACCAGGACCTGCTGCGCTTTGACGTGGTGTGGGCCGCAGCAGGCCACCCCCATGGCGTGTTCCCCTTGCACCCCACCGACCTGCAGCGTCTGACGGGCGCACCCGTGGTGGACGTGGTGCAAGCACCGGTGGCGGACGCGTCTGCGCCCCAGGCGGCCGCATGAATGCTATCGATTTGCTAGCTGCCAAGGCAAAAGAGACTAGCGCTACCGGCCAATTTGACCCCAAAAATGCCGAGCCAGTGCCTTCGCCCTGCATTTCGGTGTGCCGCATGACGCCCGACCGCAGCCACTGCGAAGGCTGCTTTCGCACGCTGGATGAAATCCGCGCCTGGTCGCGTGCCGACGCTCCGCAGCGGCGCGCCATCTGGGCGCAGTTGTTGCAACGCGCCGGCATTGCCTGGCCCGTGCCGGAGACCGAGGCATGAAGCGCATCACGTTCTACCTGGACTTCATTTCTCCCTATGCCTGGCTGGCGTTTGAGCGCTTGCCCGAGGTGCTGGAAGGGCTGACCTATAGCGTGACCTACCAGCCCGTGCTGCTGGGTGCCCTGCTGCAGCAGCACGGCAACCCCGGCCCTGCGGGCATTGCCCCCAAGCGCGACTGGACTTACCGCCATGTGACCTGGCTGGGCCATGCGCAAGGCACGCCACTGCAGATGCCTGCGCGCCACCCGTTCAACCCGCTGCCCCTGCTGCGCCAGGCCCTGGCCTGCAGCGACGACGGCAGCATCAACCGCTACGTGGCGGGCACGGTGTTGCGGCACGTGTGGCAAGGCGGCGCCGACGCGCTGGACCCTGCGCGCCTGGCCACGCTGGCCGAGGCGCTGGCGGAGCAGGTGCGCCCCGGGCAGGACGTGAACAGCGACGGCACCAAGGCCTTGCTGCGCGCCAACACCGAAGCCGCGCAAGCAGCCGGTGTGTTTGGCGTACCCGCGTTTGGGGTGGACGGCAAGCTGTTCTGGGGGCTGGACGGCCTGCCCATGCTGCGTGCCTACCTCGACGGCGACGCCTGGTTCGACGGCCCCGCCTGGGACGCCGTCAGCCAGCTCCCCTCGGGTTTACCCGGCAAGCCCTGAGCAATTTCCGGATGCTGAAAGGGGTGCTGCGGGTTTCACCCTAAGTTGTCAGAGAGCGGTCAGTTTGATGAAAGCTCTTGTTGGTTTCGCGTCAGAGGGTGGTCAGTGCCATCTCCAAGAATGCGTGCAGCCCGCCGCAGTGCGGTCTGTAACACCAATAGGAGACACACACCATGGCAACTGTTCATCCCGCACCGCGGCCGATGTCGCCCGAAGAGAGGAAGGTCATCTTCGCCTCGTCGCTCGGCACCGTTTTCGAGTGGTACGACTTTTACCTGTACGGCTCGCTCGCAGCCATCATCGCCAAGCAGTTCTTCAGCGGTCTGGATGCCGGTTCGGCGTTCATCTTCGCGCTGCTGGCGTTTGCGGCGGGCTTCATTGTTCGTCCCTTCGGTGCCATCTTCTTCGGCCGCCTGGGCGACATGATCGGCCGCAAGTACACGTTCCTGGTCACCATCCTGATCATGGGCCTGTCCACCTTCATCGTGGGCATCTTGCCAACCTACGCGTCCATCGGTGTGGCCGCTCCCGTCATCCTGATTGCCCTGCGCCTGCTGCAAGGCCTGGCACTGGGCGGTGAATACGGCGGTGCTGCCACGTATGTGGCCGAGCACGCACCGCACGGCAAGCGCGGCGCCTACACCGCCTGGATCCAGACCACCGCCACGCTGGGCCTGTTCCTGTCGCTGATGGTGATCCTGGGCACCCGCACCGTGCTGGGCGAAGAAGCCTTTGGTGATTGGGGCTGGCGTGTTCCGTTCATCGTGTCGATCCTGCTGCTGGCCATTTCGGTCTGGATCCGCCTGTCGATGAACGAATCGCCTGCCTTCCAGAAGATGAAGGCCGAGGGCAAGACCTCCAAGGCACCGTTGACCGAATCCTTCGGCCAGTGGAAGAACCTGAAGATCGTGATCCTGGCACTGGTGGGCCTGACCGCCGGCCAGGCCGTGGTGTGGTATTCGGGCCAGTTCTATGCGCTGTTCTTCCTGACGCAAGCGCTGAAGGTCGATGGCGCCACCGCCAATATCTTCGTGGCCGTGTCGCTGCTGATTGGTACGCCGTTCTTCATCGTGTTCGGTTCGCTGTCGGACAAGATCGGCCGCAAGCCCATCATCCTGGCAGGCTGCCTGCTGGCCGCGCTGACGTACTTCCCTGTGTTCGGTGCACTGACCAAGGCGGCCAACCCTGCCCTGGCCGAAGCCCAGGCCAAGAACAAGGTGGTGATCACCGCTGACCCTGCCGAGTGCTCGTTCCAGTTCAACCCCACCGGCACCACCAAGTTCACCAGCTCGTGCGACATCGCCAAGCAGGTGCTGGCTGGCGCTTCGGTGAGCTATGAAAACGCTGTGGCTCCCGCCGGTACGGTGGCGAGCATCAAGATTGGCGAAACCGCAATCCCCTCGTACACCAGCAAGGGCTTGAGCGCTGATGAAGCCAAGAAGAAGGACGCCGAGTTCAAGAAGCTCGTGGCCGACGACCTGAAGGCCGCTGGCTACCCCACCAAGGCAGACCCTGCGCGCATCGACAAGGTGATGGTCACCATCATCCTGACCTACCTGGTGCTGCTGGTGACCATGGTGTACGGCCCCATCGCCGCCATGCTGGTGGAAATGTTCCCCACCCGCATCCGCTACACGTCCATGTCCCTGCCGTACCACATCGGTAACGGCTGGTTCGGCGGCCTGCTGCCCACCACGGCGTTTGCCATCGTGGCCCAGACCGGCAACATGTACAACGGCCTGTGGTACCCCATCATCATCGCCGGTGCCACGGTGGTGATCGGTGGCCTGTTCATCAAGGAAACCAAGGACGTGGACATCTACGCCAACGACTGATCGTTACTGACCGGTTTACAGGGCCCGCCCCGCAAGGGTCGGGCCCTGTGTTCCATCAAGGGGCTTGTGCCGCGCACCAGTACAACCCACAACCCTGCGCGTCAGCCAGGCCCCTTGATTGAACAAACCCATCCCAGGAGATATTGATATGTGGAAGATTGTTGTTGGCTTCGTCTTGTTTGCCGCTTTGTCGATGTATGTGATCATCACGGCGGGCGACAAGGCCGACATGGGCGGAGAAAAGCACGGTGCCGATGCGGTGCACGCCCCCGAGGCACCCGCCAGCGCAGCTGCACCCGCAGCCGCCGCCGCGCCGGCACCCGCTGCAGCCCCTGCATCGGCTGCCAGCGCGCAATAAGCACATTGCCCGGCATGACAAAGGCCCTGCCAGCGACTGCTGGCAGGGCCTTTTTTTGTGGTGTCGTAACGCGCGGGCGCTTGCGCCGCGTCAGCGCTTGAAGCGGCCGTCCGTGCCGATGATGGACAGGTCGGAGAAGTCCAGTCCGCTGTGGTCGGTGGGGCTGTAGCTCAGCTCCAGCCCACCCACGTCCCACTTGTGGATGCTCTCCAGCCCCGCATGCAGCTTGGCGCGGTCGGGCTTGGCACCCGCGCGCTTGAGGCCTTCCACCAGCACCTTGGCGCTCACAAAGCCCTCCAGCATGGCGGGCGTCAGGTCGCCGATGTTCTTGGCCTTGGCCAGATCGATGGCCTCCTTGATCACCGGGTAGTTGAGCGAGCGCTCGGACGGGAACACCTGCGTCACCACCACGCCCCGGGCCTGGTCGCCCAGGGCCTTCACAAACCCGCCCGACGCGTTGTTGGACAGGGTGACGATCTGTCCGGCAACGCCCGCGGCGCGCAAGGCCTTGATGCCGTCGACCACCGCAGCGCCAGTGCCGATGAAGATCACGGCCTGGGGCTGCTTGCCGGCCACGCGCGGGGCGATGGCGCTGTAGTCGGGCTTGGCACGGTCAAACTTTTCGATGAACAGCGCCTCGATGTTGTTGGCCTTGAACCCGGCCTGTGCACCAGCCAGCCCGTCGGCGCCAAACGTGTCGTCCACATGCACCACGCCAATGCGCTGGATGCCCAGCGTGTGCAGGTGCGAAATGGCCTTGGTCACCTCGCGCTGGTAGGGCGCCCGCACGTTGAACACGTATTTGCTCACCGGCTGGTGCAGCGCAATCGCCCCGGTGGACGGACCCACCAGCGGCACGCCATGCTGCTCCAGCACCGGGATGATGCCCTGGGTGTGGGGCGTTCCACGGGTCATGAACAGGCCGATCACGCCCTTTTGTTCAATCAGGGTGCGGGTGTTGTCCAGGGTCAGCTTGGGGTCGAACTTGTCGTCCAGCGACAGCACCTCCACCTTCTGCCCGCCCACGCCGCCCTTGGCATTGACATGGTCGATGTAGAGGGCTGCGCCCTGCATGGATTCGGCCACCGTGGCGGCGGCCGAGCCGGTGATGCCCACCGTCTGGCCAATGAGGATCTGTGCATGGGCCGAACCGATGCCCAGGGCAGCAGCCAGAACGCAGAGCGCGCCGGCCAGGCCAGTTTTCTTCATGGGGTTGTCTCCTGCGTGTGGAGCGCCCGAGTGTAGGGACGCCCCCGCGCGGGACAACTGTAAAAACGCGTAGGCGGGCGCTCAGCGGCGGAAGCGCCCGTCCGTGCCGATGATGGCCAGGTCGGCAAAGTCCAGCCCGGTGTGGTCCTCGGGGCTGAAGTTCACCTCCAGACCGCCCAGGTCCAGCTTCTTGATGCTCTCCAGCGCGACCTGGATCTTCTCGCGGGTGGGCTTGGGGCCCGCGCGCTTGAGGCCTTCCACGAGCACCTTGGCGGCGGCAAAGCCTTCCAGCATGGCGGGACTGATTTCGGTGAGCCCCTTGGTCTTGGCCAGTTCCTGGGCTTCCTTCACCATCGGGTAGGTCACGGCCCGTTCGTTGGGGAACACCTGGGTCACGATCACGCCCCGCGCGTTGGCCCCCAGGCTTTTGATGAAGCCGCTGGAGGCATTGTTGGACAGCGTCACAATCTGCGCGGCCGAGCCCGCCGTGCGCAGTGCGGTGGTGGCATCCACCACCGCAGAGCCCGAGGCCACCATCAGCACCGCCTGCGCATCGGCCTTGGCCACCTTGGCGGCAATGGGGGCGAAGTCGGGCTTGGCGCGGTCGAATTTTTCAGACACCACCGCCGTCAGTTTGGCGGCCGCGAGGCCCTTCTGTGCGCCCTGGATGCCGTCGGCGCCAAAGCTGTCGTCCGCGTACACCAGCGCCACACGGGTGATGCCCATGGAGGCCAGGTGGGTGATTGCCTTTTCGGCCTCGCGCTGGTAGGTGGCGCGCACATTGAAGATGTATTTGCGCACCGGCTGGTGCAGCACCATGGCACCGGTAGACGGTGCCACCAGCACCACGCCGTGTTTATCCAGCAGTGGCAGGATGGCTTCGGTGTGGGGTGTGCCCCGGTTGAGGAACAGGGCCGACACGTTCTTGTCCTCAATCAGCGTGCGGGCGTTTTCCGCCGCCAGCTTGGGGTCGAACTTGTCGTCCAGGGAGATCAGCTCGATCTTCTGGCCATTGACACCGCCCTTGGCGTTGATGGCGTCGATGAACAGCAGCGCGCCATCGGTGGTCTCTTTCACGCCCGCTGCCACCTGGCCGCTGAAACCTGCGGTCTGGCCGATCAGGATCTGGGCATGGCTGGCTGCACTGGCCGCAAGCGCCAGGACCAGGCCAGCCGCTCGCAGTTGCCATTGTTTTGTCATGGCGGTCTCCTCTTGTTTTGTGTGAAAGGCCGCAGTCTAAACCGATGTTTCGGGCCAGAACACCCGCTTTTCGCCCGCCGTTGCTCCATTGCTTGTGCTTTGTCCACGGTCAAAGCACCGCAGCGCGCCTCGGGGGTAATCGGCGCGCGCAGGCGCAAACGCCGGGTGCGTCCCTAGAATGTCCCGCCTCACACCCGAAAGACCGCTTCCATGACCCAGGGACTGATCCGTATCCGCGGCGCACGCCAGCACAACCTCAAGAACCTGGATCTGGACATCCGCACCGGAGAACTCACGGTGGTCACAGGCCCCAGTGGCTCGGGCAAGTCCAGCCTGGTGTTCGACACGCTCTATGCCGAGGGCCAGCGCCGGTATGTGGAGACCTTCAGCGCCTATGCGCGCCAGTTCCTCGACCGCATGGACAAGCCCGCCGTGGACAAGGTCGAGGGTGTGCCCCCGGCCATTGCCATCGACCAGACCAACCCGGTCCGCTCCAGCCGATCCACCGTGGGCACGATGACAGAGCTGAACGACCACCTGAAGCTGTTGTTCGCGCGTGCCGGCCAGCTGTTCGACAAGCAGACGGCGCAGCCGGTGCGGCATGACACGCCCGAGACCATTTATGCGGAGCTACAGCAGCGCAGCGCCGCAGCGGGCGACCCGCGCATCGTCTTGACGTTCCCCGTGGAGCTGCCTGCCAACACCAGCGCCGAGCAGGTTGAGCAATGGCTGTCTGCCAGTGGCTTCACCAAGGTGCAGGCCGAGCGCGAAGTGGCCACGCCCACGGGTCCACGCAAGGTGCTGGATGTGGTGGCCGACCGCTTCCGCCTGGGCAACGCCGAGAAGGCGCGCGTGATCGAAGCCATCGAGGTCGCGCTCAAGCGCGGCACGGGGCGGCTGAATGTCTATCGTCTCGTTGACGAAGGTGACGCCGAACTCTGGCGCTTCTCCACCGGCCTGCACTGCCCTGACAGCGATCTGCGCTACAGCGACCCCATCCCCTCGGCCTTCTCGTTCAACTCCGCCGTGGGCGCGTGCGACAGCTGCCGGGGCTTTGGCCGCGTGATCGGCGTGGACTACGGCCTGGTCATCCCCAACGACAAGCTCACCCTGCGCGCCGGTGCCATCAAGACCATCCAGACGCCGGCATGGAAGGAAGCGCAGGACGACCTCATGCGCCACGCAGAGGCGGCAGGCATCCCGCGCGACACGCCCTGGAACAAGCTCACGGACGATCAGAAGAATTGGGTCATCGGCGGCGCGCCCGGCTACAAGGACGGCCAGTGGAGCAAGCAGTGGTATGGCATCAAGCGCTTCTTCGAGTACCTGGAAAGCAAGGCCTACAAGATGCACATCCGCGTGCTGCTGTCCAAGTACCGCAGCTACACGCCGTGCCCCACCTGCGCCGGTGCGCGCCTCAAGACCGAAAGCCTGCTGTGGCGCATCGGCCGCAAGGAAGACGCCGATGCGGTGCTGGAGCCTGGCAAACGGTTCATGCCCGAGGGTGTGCAGTGGTCGCGCGAGCAACTCGAAGCGTTGCCCGGCCTGTGCCTGCACGACCTGATGCTGCTGCCCATCGACCGTCTGCGCCAGTTCTTTGCGCGCATGCAGTTGCCGGTGGGTGATGACGCCAAAGGCGGCGATGCCCAGGCGCTGAAGCTGCTGCACGAAGAAATCACCACGCGCCTCAAGTACCTGTGCGATGTGGGCATTGGCTACCTCACGCTCGACCGCCAAAGCCGCACGCTCAGCGGCGGTGAGGTGCAGCGCATCAACCTGACCACGGCGCTGGGCACCAGCCTGGTCAACACGCTGTTTGTGCTGGACGAGCCCAGCATCGGCCTGCACCCGCGCGACATGCACCGCATCACCGAGGCCATGCTGCGCCTGCGCGACGCGGGCAACACCCTGGTGGTGGTGGAGCACGACCCCGCCGTGATGCTGGCGGCCGACCGCATGATCGACATGGGCCCCGGCCCGGGCCGCCTGGGTGGGCAGATCGTGTTCGACGGCACCACCGCCGACCTGCGCAAGGCCGACACGCTCACGGGCGCCTACCTGGGCGGGCGCAAGCATGTGGGCTTTGGCTTCAAGCGCATGGTGACGGAATCGACCCCACGCCTCATCCTGGAAGGCGCGCGCGAGCACAACCTGCAGGATGTGACGGTCGAATTTCCGCTGCAGCGCCTGGTCACCGTGACGGGCGTGAGCGGCTCGGGCAAGTCGAGCCTGATCCAGGATGTACTGGCCCCCGCGCTGTTGCGCCACTTCGGCAAGGCCACGGATGCACCGGGCGCGCACGACCGCATGCTGGGCGCCGACCACCTGTCGGACGTGGTGTTCGTGGACCAGTCGCCCATCGGCAAGACCGCACGTTCCAACCCCGTGAGCTACGTGGGCGCGTGGGACAGCATCCGCGAACTCTTCGCCGTGGCGCCGCTGTCCAAGCAGCGCAGTTACACCGCCGCCAAGTTCAGCTTCAACAGCGGCGACGGGCGTTGCCCCACCTGCGGCGGCTCGGGCTTTGAGCATGTGGAGATGCAGTTTCTGAGCGACGTGTACCTGCGCTGCCCTGACTGCGACGGCAAGCGCTACCGGCCCGAGATTCTGGAGATCACCATTGAGCGCGGCGGCAAATCGCTGAATGTGGCGGATGCACTGGCGCTGACCGTTGCCGAAGCTGCGGCCGTCTTTGCGAACGACCGCGACGTGATCCGCGCGCTGCAGCCCATCGTGGACGTGGGGCTCGAATACGTGGCGCTGGGCCAGCCCGTGCCCACCCTGTCGGGCGGTGAGGCGCAGCGCCTCAAGCTCGCAGGCTTTCTGGCCGAGGCTGCACGCGTACAAAGCAAATCGCGCCAGACGGTGGCACGCAAGGGCACCCTGTTCCTGTTCGACGAACCCACCACCGGCCTGCACTTTGACGACATCGCCAAGCTGATGCGCGCACTGCGCAAGCTCATCGACGCAGGGCACTCGCTCATCGTCATCGAGCACAACCTGGACGTGATCCGTGCGAGCGACTGGCTGATCGACCTGGGGCCGGAAGGCGGCTATGCGGGTGGCCTCATCGTGGCCGAGGGCACGCCCGAAGACGTGCGGGCCCATGCCACCTCTCACACCGGGCAGGCACTGCGCGACTACGAACTGGCGCTGGGCGTGGGCGGCCACTCGGTGCACGAAAAGGCTGCGGCGCTACGAAAATCAGAGCGCCTTGCGCATATGGATCTAGCGCCTGCGGCCAAAAACGCCATAGAAATCGTCAATGCGAAGGAACACAACCTCAAGAACCTGAGCGTGGACATCCCGCGTGGCAAGTTCAATGTGGTGACGGGCGTGAGCGGCTCGGGCAAGTCCACGCTGGCGTTCGACATCCTGTTCAACGAGGGCCAGCGTCGTTACCTCGAATCCCTCAACGCCTATGCGCGCTCCATCGTGCAGCCTGCAGGCCGGCCCGAGGTGGATGCGGTGTACGGCATTCCGCCCACCGTCGCCATCGAGCAGCGCCTGTCGCGCGGCGGGCGCAAGTCCACCGTGGGCACCACCACCGAGGTATGGCACTTCCTGCGTCTGCTGTACGTCAAGCTCGGCACGCAGCACTGCGTGAAGGACGGCGCCGCCGTGCAGCCGCAGACGCCCGAGAGCATCGCCGCGCAGCTGCTCACGCAGTTCCGCGGCCAGCACATCGGCCTGCTCGCGCCGCTGGTCATGAACCGCAAGGGCGTCTACACCGAGCTGGCCGACTGGGCCCGCCCGCGCGGTTACACGCACCTGCGCGTGGACGGCAACTTCTTGCCCACCACCAATTTCCCGCGCATCGACCGCTTCAAGGAACACACCATCGAGCTGCCCGTGGCCAGCCTCGATGTGTCGCCCGAGAACGAAGCGGCTTTGCGCACCGCGCTGGCCGACGCACTCACGCACGGCAAGGGCGTGGTGCATGTTCTCTGGGGCATCACAGGCCTGCGCGAAGCCATGGAGGGCGGCCAGCCCACGGCCGGTATTGGCACGCTGCAGGCGTTCTCCACCAAGCGCGCCTGCCCCGTGTGTGCCACCAGTTATGCCGAGCTGGACCCGCGCCTGTTCAGCTACAACAGCAAGCACGGCTGGTGCCCCGACTGCGTCGGCACCGGCGTCAAGCTCACCAAGGACCAGCGCAAGGTGTTTGACGACTCGGTGCAGGACGACAAGGAAAAAGGCCGCGAGCAGACCTTTGCCGAGCCCGAGGTGGAGGACCTGGCCGACACCGCCTGCCCCAGCTGCAGCGGCACGCGGCTGAATGCCACAGCAAGAGCGGTCCGATTTGCCGGTGTAGGCATCACTGACATCGCCGCGCTGTCGGTGACCGATGTGCGCCGCTGGATCGAGACCCTGCGCATTGAAGGCGGCATGACCCAGCGCGAGGCCGACATTGCCCGCGACCTGGTGCCCGAGATCCAGAGCCGCCTCGAATTTCTGGAAGAAGTGGGCCTGGGCTACCTCACGCTGGACCGGGGCGCGCCCACGCTCAGCGGTGGCGAGGCACAGCGCATCCGCCTGGCCGCGCAGCTGGGCAGCAACCTGCAGGGCGTGTGCTACGTGCTCGACGAGCCCACCATCGGCCTGCATGCGCGCGACAACCAGATTCTGCTCAACGCCCTGCATAAGCTGGGCGACAAGGGCAACACGCTGGTGGTGGTGGAGCACGACGAGGACACCATCCGCCGTGCCGACCACATCATCGACATTGGCCCCAGCGCGGGAAAACGTGGCGGGCGCCTGGTGGCGCAGGGCAGCGTGGCCGACATCACGGGCGCGGAGGATTCGCAAACCGGCCGCTACCTGCTGCATGCCATGAAGCACCCGCTGCAACTGCGCCGCAGCATGTCGGCTACCGAGGTGAGCGCTGAGGCCACAGCCGCCTTTGCACAGGCCGAGGCGGCAGCGCCCACCGGCCGGCAGAGTGCGGCCGTCAAGAAGCGTGCGGCGCAGGCTGCATCGCTGGCCGCTGACGCCCTCAATGAAGCCAAGGAGCGCGCCGCCATGCGCTGGCTCACGGTGCACGGCGCGCAGCTGCACAACCTGCAGAACGTGACGGCCACCGTGCCGCTGCACCGCCTGGTGGCAGTGACGGGCGTGAGTGGCTCGGGCAAGTCCACGTTGGCGCGTGACGTGCTGCTGGCCAATGTGCAGGCCTGGGTGCAACAGCGCAGTACCAAGGCCGGGCGTGATGCCATGGACGCGGGCAAGGCGCCGCCACTGGTCGGTTGCACGGGCCTGTCGGGCTTCGAGAGCATCGACCGCGTGCTCGAAGTGGACCAGACGCCCATCGGCAAGACGCCGCGTTCATGCCCCGCCACCTACATCGGCTTCTGGGACACCATCCGCAAGCTGTTTGCTGAAACGCTGGAGGCCAAGGCCCGTGGCTATGCCGCAGGGCGCTTCAGCTTCAACACCGGCGAAGGCCGCTGCCCCAGCTGCGAAGGCGCGGGCGTGCGCACCATCGAGATGAGCTTCTTGCCCGATGTGAAGGTGCCGTGCGAGACCTGCCACGGTGCGCGCTTCAACCCCGAAACGCTGGCCGTCACCTGGCGCGGCAAGAGCATTGGCGACGTGCTGCAGATGGAGGTGGACGAGGCCGTGGGCTTCTTCGCCACCATGCCTAGCATTGCGCATCCGCTGCAGCTCTTGCAGGACGTGGGCCTGGGCTATCTCACGCTGGGCCAGCCGTCACCGACGCTGAGTGGTGGCGAGGCCCAGCGCATCAAGCTGGTGACCGAACTCACCAAGGTGCGCGACGAGGTCGGCCGCCGGGGCCAGAAGGCGCCGCATACGCTGTATGTGCTGGACGAGCCCACGGTGGGGCTGCACATGGCCGATGTGGACAAGCTCATCCGCGTGCTGCACCGCCTGGTGGACGGCGGCCACAGCGTGATCGTGATCGAGCACGACCTCGACGTGATCGCTGAGGCCGACTGGATTCTGGACCTGGGGCCCGAGGGCGGTGGCGCAGGCGGCCGCATCGTGGCGGCGGCCACGCCCGAAGACGTGGTGGCGGCGGGGACCCACACCGGCAAGGCCCTCGCGCCCGTGCTGGCCCGCTGAGGCGTGCAGGGCTGACGGCAGGAGGCTGGGCCAGCCTGGTGGTTGGCGCACAGCCCTGTCGGCCTCTGTCCTACGCACTGCGCAGAACATGGCGCACGCGCTGCATGGGATGGGCTTCCTACGATGGATTGCAGGGGATCGGCTCCCCACCTTCCATCCACATTTCAAGGACGCCCATCACCATGAACGCATTCAAATTCCTCAAGACCTGTACCGCTCTGACGGCCACCTCCGTGTTGCTGGTGGCCTGCGGCGGTGGCAATAACGACGACCCATCTCCCAGCAACGAGCCCGGTGTGCTGACAGTCAGCAACGCCACCATCGACGGCCTGAATGGCGTGTATGGCAATGGCGCTCTCAACCTCACCGATGTCGACAAGAAGAACCCTGTCGGTTCGGTGCCGGAGCTGTGCACCTTCCGGTTTGATGGCGCCAACAAGGTGGGCTCATCGGCCACGGCCTTTGGCGATATCCGTTACCGCCCCGACGCCACCAGCCTGCACCAGGTGTTCCTGACGTTCGATGGCAAGGAATACGGCAGCGGCGAACCCACCGACACTGCCGTGGTCCGCGAAAGCGACCAGGTGCGCTTCAGCGGCAAGACGCTGACGGCGTCGGATGGATCTGGCGCCACGCTGCGCGTCAGCGGCATCGTGCCCATGCGCCCCAACCGTCCTTCGGGCTGTTGAGTCCGCGTTTTGCGCCTCTGAGACTCGGTTCAAGATCTGATTGCTTGTCTCCCTCCCCGGTCCCTTCGGCCGGTTCAGCCCCAGCTGCGATAGCGGCAGGGGCTTTTTTTTGGGGGCGTGCGCGGGGCGGGTGCACACCGCTCTCCCTCGGGTTGCGGCGCAGGGCTGGGCGAACCTGTGCACCTGCGATCCCGGTGCGCGCAGCGGTTTGCTGGCGGCACAATGCATCGGTGTGCTTGCGGCGCTGTGGCCGCGCTGCACGCTACCCATCGTCCATGCCCGTACCACCCCCTCACCCAACCACCGTGGTGTGGCTGCACCCCGAAGCACCTGCCAAGCCGGCCGAGGGAGCGCCCTGCAATGGCTGTGGTCTGTGTTGCCTGGCGGAACCCTGTCCGCTGGGTGTACTGGTCTCGCGCCGCCGCCGTGGCGCCTGCGTAGCCCTTCGCTGGAGCGATGTGGACCAGCGCTACTGGTGCGGCATGGTGGCCGATCCGGCCGGGGTGACGGGGCTCACCCACCCCTGGGCAGTGCGCGCCATGTCGGCTCTGGCGCGGCGCTGGATCGCATCGGGCGTGGGTTGTGATGCGCGGCTGGACGTGCAGGGTCCGCCACCAGACAACCAGCTGAAGTAGCCCGCTATAAATTCAATAGCTATTCGGGCATGTTCGACTAGCGCAAGCAGTGAATTGGACTGAAATTTCAGCCCCCCGCACTGCGCCGAGCCAGGTGCACGCCCGCCAGCATGCAGCGCACCGATCCACCCGCCAGTTCGATGGTTGGCACGTCCAACGGCAGCAAGCGGGCGCTTTGCTCGATGGTGGCACGCTGCGCCAGTGTGAGGCTGGCAGCGGCGCGCGCCGACAGCGCCAGCACCCGGCCCTGGGCGCCCGAGAGCTCCAGCGCGTTGCCGGCAAATCCCCTGATCTGGTGGGGGCTCAGGGCGATGACCTCGCGGCCCGTCTCGCGCAGGCGCTCGCACACGGCTGCACGGCGCGCAGGATCGGTGATCATGTGAAAGCCACCCAGCGCAAACGCGGTGCCGATGCAGAGCATCACGTTGGTGTGGTAGCAGGGCTGGCCCTCCTCGTCTGCCGTGGCAAAGACCATGGGCTCGTAGTTGAAGTGTGTGCAAAAGCGCTCCAGAGCCACGGGGTCGGCGCGGTTCGATTGCGCGGTGTAGGCAATGCGGCCGATGTGGTCCAGGACCATCGCACCGGTGCCCTCCAGAAACATGCCATCGGCCTCCAGTCCCGAGTAGTCGATCACGTCCTGCACGCGGTACTCGGCCTTGAGCAACTCGATGACATCGCTGCGCCGCTCTCGCCGCCGGCTCCTGGCGTACATGGGGTAGATCGC
Source organism: Acidovorax sp. GW460-11-11-14-LB4 (assembly GCF_059423685.1). Taxonomy (NCBI): domain Bacteria; kingdom Pseudomonadati; phylum Pseudomonadota; class Betaproteobacteria; order Burkholderiales; family Comamonadaceae; genus Acidovorax; species Acidovorax sp. GW460-11-11-14-LB4. Next base: position 36,352 of record NZ_JBWKYJ010000011.1, read on the forward strand.
CACATGGCCGCCCGCGTGGGTGGAGAACCAGTTGTTGGGGAACACTGCGTCGGGCGTGTCGTGCTCGCCGGGGGCGTCGAACAGGTGCACGCGCACCCCCGCGCCCTCCAGGCGCTCTGCCGCAGCAGTGACCTCGGCAAACGCGCGGCGCGAGGTGTCACGGGCCGCCGGCTGCGCGGTGCGCACCTGAAAGGCGTTGTCGGCGGCGGTTTCGGGGTTGGGGTGAAAGCGGTGCGGGCGCACCATCACAACGGCGCTGGGGGCTTGTACTGAGACGTGCATGGCGGGGCTGGGTGTGAAAGAAGAGCGAAGAAGTCCCAGAATTTTCTTGGCAGCCCCTGCTATCCTCTAGCCTCATAACTGGTCAAAATGGCTGATAAATTGCCGTTCTGCCAGTTCTGAAGCCCACTATGACCAAGCTCGACGACACCGACCGCGAAATCATCAGCATCTTGCGTGCGGACGCGCGCACCCCTGTGGCCACACTGGCGCAAAAGCTGCGCGTATCGCGCGGCACGGTGCAGAACCGCCTGCACAAGATGGAAGAGAGCGGCGTCATCACCGGCTACACCGTGCGCCTGCGCCCTGATTCCGAGCCGCAGCGCATCCGTGCGTGGATGAGCATTGCGGTCGAAGGCAATGCCGCCCCCGCCGTCATCCGCGCGCTGCGCGGCGAGCCCACGGTGGGGACGTTGCACACCACCAATGGCCGCTGGGACATCGTGGCCGAGGTGCGTGCCGAGAGCCTGGAAGCGTTTGACGCCGCGCTGGGCCGCATTCGCCTCACGCCCGGCATTGGCAACACCGAAACCAGTATCTTGTTGTCCACCTACAAGGCGTGATGCGGCCCCGGCGGTGCACCAGCGCAAGGGCTGCGCGCTGGCGCCTGGGCGACAGCGGCTAGGGGGTTTCCGCATGCCCTCGCAGCGCGGCCTGCAGTCCAATGGTGAAGTCTTTGTTTTTGCATTTTCAGGAGCCTCGCCATGCAACGTCGCCAGATTATCCAATGGGGAGCCGCCAGCCTCGCCGCCCCCGCGTTCCTGGCGCAGGCCCAGAGCTTTCCCAGCAAGCCCATCAAGCTGGTCATCGCCTTTCCGGCCGGAGGCCCCACCGACATCACCATGCGGTCGCTGGCCGACAACGCCAGCAAGATCCTGGGCCAGCCCGTGATCGTGGAGAACAAGCCCGGAGCCGGCGGCACCTTGCCCGCACAGCAGCTGCAAACGTCTCCCGCCGATGGCTACACGGTGGCGCAGATTCCGCTGGGCGTGTTCCGCCTGCCCTACACCACCAAGATCAACTGGGACCCGGTCAAGGACATCAGCTACGTGCTCAACGTCACCGGCTACGCGTTTGGCCTGGTGGTGCCTGCCGACTCCCCGCTCAAGACCTGGACGCACTTCGTGGCCTGGGCCAAGGCCAACCCCGGCAAGCTGAGCTACGGCTCCACCGGCACCATGACCAGCCCGCACCTGACCATGGAGCTGATCGCGCAGCAGCTGGGCCTGGAGCTGCTGCACGTGCCCTACAAGGGCAGCGCCGACCTCATGCAATCCATCCTGGGCGGGCAGATCATGGCGGCGGCCGACTCCACCGGTTTTGCGCCGCAGGTCGAGGCGGGCAAGCTGCGCGTGCTCAACACCTGGGGCGCAGAGCGCCTCGCCAAGTTCCCCGATGCACCCACGCTCAAGGAGCTGGGGCTGAACCTGGTACAGAACTCGCCCTTTGGCATTGGCGCCCCCAAGGGCACGCCCGATGCGGTGGTCAAGCGCCTGCACGATGCCTTCAAGCAGGCCATGGAGCAGGAGAGCTACAAGACCGCGCTGGCACGCTACGACATGGTGCCGATGTACATGAGCACGTCGGCGTACAAGAAGTTTGCGCAGGACACCTTCACGCGCGAGAAGGCGCTGGTGGAGAAGCTGGGCTTGGCCAAACCCACCTGAGGCCACTCCCTTCGGAGGGGGCAATGCGTTCCGTGTGATGATCCGCAGCATTGAACGGAACTCACACACGATATGGCATCCCCCTCCGACAGCATCAGCATGGCCCTGTTTTGCGACTTTGAAAACGTCGCCCTGGGCGTGCGCGATGCGCAGTACGAAAAGTTCGACATCAAGCCCATCCTGGAGCGCCTGCTGCTCAAGGGCTCCATCGTGGTCAAGAAGGCCTATTGCGACTGGGAGCGCTACAAGGGCTTCAAGGCCACCATGCACGAGGCGAATTTCGAGCTGATCGAGATCCCCCATGTGCGCCAGTCGGGCAAGAACTCGGCCGACATCCGCCTGGTGGTGGACGCGCTGGACCTCTGCTACACCAAGTCGCACGTCAACACCTTCGTCATCATCAGCGGCGACTCGGACTTTTCGCCGCTGGTGTCCAAGCTGCGCGAGAACAACAAGCAGGTGATCGGCGTGGGCGTGAAGCAGTCCACGTCCGATCTGCTGATTGCCAACTGCGATGAATTCATCTTCTACGACGACCTGGTGCGCGAAAACCAGCGGGCCCAGGCCCGCCGCCAGAGCCCTGGCAGCAACCCGCCACCAGCACCCCGTCGCAGCCCCGAGGAGGAGCGCAGCCGCAAGGAAAGCCAGGACGCACGCCGCACCCAGGGCGTGGAGCTGGCGGCCGAAACGTTTGAAGCCCTGCTGTCCGAGCGCGGCGACACCGGCAAGATCTGGGCCTCGGTGCTCAAGGAGGCCATCAAGCGCCGCAAGCCCGATTTCAGCGAAGGCCGCTACGGCTTTCGCACCTTTGGCAACTTGCTGGAGGAAGCGCAGGCGCGTGGGCTGCTGGAGTTTGGGCGCGATGAAAAATCGGGTGCGTATGTGTTCCGCAGCCACGGTGGGCCGACTGCCGCCGCCGCGCCCGCGCGGCCTGAAGGAGCCGGTGAGCGAGCCAGCCAGGGCGGCGCCACGCGGCATGACTTTCATGCGGTGGCGACGGCACCCGATCTGCGTTCTGACAGTGGCGAAGGGCAGGGCGCGCCGGGCCGCAGCCGGGGGCGTCGCGGTGAGGGCGCAGACCGCCCCGACACCCGCTCCACGCAGCGCAGCGAGCCGCGCAATGACTCGAACCAGGAGCCACAGGCGTCCGAGCAGGCGGATGTGCCGTCAGAGCGCCCGGCCAGCCGCTATTTCAGCCAGCCGGTGGCCCACGAGGCCGGGCCATTGGAGCGGGTGATCGACAGCAGCCCTGAGCAGGATGCGCGCGCCGAAGCGTTGGATGGCTCCGAGGCCCCGGCAGCGCAGATGCCTGCTGAGAACGATGGTGCCGAGCCTGCAGCCCCTCGCCGCAGCCGCGCTCGCAGTGGAGGCGGTGCCAAGCCAGCTGCCAGCGCCCCCAAGGCTGCTGCTGCGCCCCGAGCGCGTGGCGCGCGTGCCGTGGCGGATGCGGGCGGTGCTACAGCTGCCGAGGCATCGGCTTCTGTGGCCGACGCACCAGCCGCTGAGGCACAAGACGCGGATCCCACCAAGGCGGCCGCTCCCCGTCCACGCAGCCGGGCCCGCAAGCCGGCCGCCAAACCCGCCGAGTAAGTGTTATTGGCCGGCTGCGGTCGCTGAGCGCCGCAACGCCAGCCGCTCTTGCACTTCTTCGTAGCGGGGCGGCGTGCAGCCCGCCCGCTCCACGCAGTGGCTGGCGCTGGCCAGCGCATGGTGCAGCACGGCGCGCAGCCGGGCCTCCGCAACGGGCGCCGTCAGGCCACCCGGGCGCAAGGTCAGCGCTTCTTCGCCCCGCTCAGGCCCTGCCAGCCAGGCGGTGATCAAACCCGCCAGAAAACAGTCGCCTGCACCCACGGTGTCCACCACCGTGATCGGCGCTTCTTCGCGCGCATGCACGGCCAAGCCGTCGCGCTGCAGCAGCCAGGCACCTTCCGGCCCCAGGGTCAGGGCGAGCCATTGCGCCTGTGTTTGCTGCTGCAAATAGTGGGCGCGTTCCAATGCGTTGGCGCCCGGAACGGCCAGCGCCTCCAGGTCATCGTCGCTCACCTTGATGAGGTGGGCGTGCTGCAGGGCGGCCATCACATTGGCGCGGTAGGCCTCCGCATCGTCCATGGCCGACAGGCGCAGGTTGGCATCGACCACCACCATGCGGCCCGCTGTGCGTTGCGCCGCCAGCCAGGGCAGGTAGATGGTGGCGTCTTGCGCCACCAGCGCCAGGCAGCCCGTGGCCACTACTTGCAGCTCTGGCAATGCGGCGCAAGCAGCCGTCAGCGCGGCGGCCGTCACCTGGCGGTCGGCCACGCCGTCGCGGTAGAAGCTGTAGCTGGCCTTGCCCTCGGCATCCAGTGCGGCCAGCGCCAGCGCGCTGGGCGCACGCACCGGCGTGGGGGAGGCCAGGGCCACGCCCGCATCGTGCAGGCCGCGTGCCAGTTGTCGCCCCAGCATGTCGCCCGACAGCGGGTTGAGGTACAGCGTGCCCACCCCTTGCAAACCCAGCGCTCGCGTGAGGTTGTACACCGCGCCGCCCGCGCAGGGCTTGAGGCGGCCATCGGGCTCTTCGATCAGGTCAAACAATGCCTCGCCCGCCGTGGCCACGCGCAGCGGCGGTGCGGTGTGGGCGGGGCTGGAGTCGGCGGACTGGATAGGGAAAACCATAATTAAATCCACTTGATTTATTAACTTGTCGGCCACTATAGTTCGATCCCATCCACCCGACAAGAGTGGTTCACCTGCCAGCCGCGCAGCACGGGGCCGACAGGAATCTGCCATCCCAAAACCCGGAGACAACGCCATGCAACGCACCCCCGCTTTCGCGCTTTCTGCCCTTGCCCTCACCGGCGCCCTGGCCTGTGGCCTGGCCCAGGCACAGACGTCCGAACCCGTCATCGGCCTTATCACCAAGACCGAGACCAACCCCTTCTTCGTGAAGATGAAAGAGGGCGCCACGGCCGAGGCCAAGAAGCTGGGCGCCAAGCTGGTGTCGGCGGCAGGCAAGACCGACGGCGACAACGCGGGCCAGGTCACGGCCATGGAGAACCTGATCGCCGCAGGCGCCAAGACCATCCTCATCACCCCCAGCGACGCCAAGGCCATCGTGCCCGCCATCAAGAAGGCGCAGGCACGCGGCGTGATGGTGATTGCGCTGGACAGCCCCACCGAGCCCATGGATGCGACGGATGCGCTGTTTGCCACCGACAACTACAAGGCGGGCGAGCTGATCGGCCAATACGCCAAGGCCGCGGCTGCAGGCAGGAAGCCCGTGATCGCCACGCTGGACCTGTTCCCCGGACACCCCGTGGGTGCGCAGCGGCACAACGGCTTTCTGAAGGGTTTTGGCCTGCAGGCGAATGACGCCAAGAGCAATGAGCTGTCGCGCCCCGCCGAAGTGGTGTGCATGGCCGACAGCTTTGGTGACCGCGCCAAGGGCCAGACCGGCATGGAAAACTGCCTGCAGAAGAACCCCGACATCAACATCGTCTACACCATCAACGAGCCCGCCGCTGCCGGTGCCTACAACGCGCTCAAGGCCGCAGGCAAGGAGAAGAACGTGCTCATCGTCTCGGTGGACGGTGGCTGCGCGGGCATCGCCGACGTGGGCAAGGGTGTGATCGCTGCCACCAGCCAGCAGTACCCGCTGCGCATGGCCGCGATGGGCGTGGCGGCAGGCGTGGAATACGCCAAGACCGGCAAGAAGGTCAGCGGCTACACCGACACCGGCGTGACGCTGATCGCTGCCAAGCCCATGGCGGGCGTGGACAGCAAGGATGTGAAGACCGGCACCGACCTGTGCTGGGGCGCCAAGTAAGCCGCCTCTGCTGAATTGGCGCCAGGCAAGCTGCAACGGGCCTGCCTGAGCGCCCCCTTTGTCCACCCGCACGGAGCCGCCATGTCCTCGACCGCTTCCAAACTACCGCCACTGGCCACGCTGGGGCCGTTCATCGCGCTGATCCTGGCGTGCGCCTTTTTTGCCACGCAGAGCGAGCGTTTTCTGTCGGCGCAGAACTTCGCACTCATCCTGCAGCAGGTCATGGTGGTGGCGGTCATCGCCATTGGCCAGACGCTGGTCATCCTCACGGCGGGCATTGATCTGTCGTGTGGCATGGTGATGGCGCTGGGCGGCATCGTGATGACCAAGATGGCGGCGGACTACGGCCTCTCGGCCCCCGTGGCGATTGCGTGCGGTATGGCGGTGACCATGCTGTTCGGCCTGATCAACGGCCTCTTGGTCACGAAGATCAAGCTGCCGCCCTTCATCGTGACGCTGGGCACGCTCAACATCGCGTTTGCCGCCACGCAGTTGTACTCGGGCGCGCAGACCATCACCGACATCCCCGCTGGCATGACCGCACTGGGCAACACCTTCCAGCTGGGGCAGACCGCCATCGTCTGGGGCGCGGTGCTCATGCTGGTGCTGTACCTCGTCACCTGGTTTGCGCTGCGCGAGACCGCTCCCGGCCGCCACGTGTACGCCGTGGGCAACAGCCCCGAGGCAACACGACTCACCGGCATTGCCACCGACAAGGTGCTGCTGGGCGTGTACGTGCTGGCGGGCCTGTTCTACGGTATTGCGTCGCTGCTGTCGGTGGCGCGCACTGGCGCGGGTGACCCGAATGCGGGCCAGACCGAAAACCTCGACGCCATCAGCGCCGTGGTGCTGGGCGGCACCAGTCTGTTTGGCGGGCGTGGCGTCATCCTGGGCACGCTGGTGGGTGCGCTGATTGTGGGCGTCTTCCGCAACGGGCTCACGCTCATGGGCGTGTCGTCGGTCTATCAAATCTTGGTCACCGGCATCCTCGTGATCCTGGCCGTGGCCACTGACCAACTCTCGCGCAAAGGAGTGCGTTGATCATGACCACCTCCCCGCACACCACGAACGCCCCGCTGGTCATGCAGGCCAAGGGCCTGGTCAAGCGCTACGGGCAGGTCACCGCGTTGGATGGCGCCGACTTTGAACTGCGCGCCGGTGAAATCCTGGCCGTGATCGGCGACAACGGCGCGGGCAAGTCGAGCCTGATCAAGGCGCTGTCGGGCGCCACCGTGCCCGACGAAGGCGAGATCCTGCTCGACGGCCAGCGCATCCAGTTCAAGAGCCCCATCGATGCGCGCCGCGCGGGCATCGAAACCGTGTACCAAGACCTGGCCGTGGCCCCGGCCATGACGATTGCCGAAAACCTGTTCCTTGGCCGCGAACTGCGCCGCCCCGGACTGCTGGGCAGCGCACTGCGCATGCTCGACAAGAAGAAGATGCTGGAAGAAAGCGTGGCCCGCATGGCCGAGCTGAAGGTCGGCATCCGCTCCATGACGCAGGCGGTCGAGACACTCTCGGGTGGCCAGCGCCAGTGCGTGGCCGTGGCGCGCGCGGCAGCCTTTGCGCGCCATGTGGTCATCATGGACGAGCCCACCGCCGCCCTGGGCGTGAAGGAGGGCAACATGGTGCTGGAGCTGATCCGCCGCGTGCGCGACAAGGGCCTGCCCGTCATCCTCATCAGCCACAACATGCCCCATGTGTTCGAGATTGCCGACCGCATCCACATCGCCCGCCTGGGCAAGCGCGCCGCCGTAGTCAACCCCAAGAAGATCAGCATGAGCGACACCGTGGCCGTGATGACCGGTGCCATGGCGGCGTCCGACCTGCCCGCTGAATGCCTTGCCTGAAACGCCCCCATGCTGAAGAACATTGACCCCCTGCTGACCCCCGACCTGCTCAAGGTGCTGGCCGAGATGGGCCATGACGACGCCATTGTTTTGGCCGATGCCAATTTCACCGCCATGAGTCTGGGCGCGGGCAAGCCCGTGCTGCGCCTGCCCGGCATTGGCATGGCGCGCGCCGTGCAAGCGGTGGTCAGCGTGTTGCCTCTGGCGCAGGACGTGGCCCACCCCGTGGCCTACATGCAGGTGGGCGGCACCGAGGTGCCTTACCGCTCGGCCCTGCAGCGCGAAACCATGGACGTGCTGGCGCGCGAGGGCGTGGCCAGCGAACAGGCCGAGGGCGTGGAGCGTTTTGCGTTCTACGAGCGCGTCAAAAAAGCCTATGCCATCGTCGTCACCGGCGAGCTGCAGCCCTGGGGCAACTTCCTGCTGCGCAAGGGCGTCATCGGCGACACTCTGAGCGCCTGACTGTTTCATCACCATGCCGGACACCGACGCTTCTCCCTCCGCCGTTGACAACGCTGCCGCAAGCCCCGCGCTGCTGCGCCAGCGCGGCTCCAACCACGTGGGGCTGCGCCAGTTCAATGAGCGTGTGGTGCTGCAGGCGCTGCGCACCCACGGCAGCCTCGCCAAGGCAGAGATGGCGCGCGTCACCGGCCTCACGGCGCAGACCATCGGCCTCATCACCGCCCGGCTCGACGAAGATCAGTTGCTGCGCCGCGAAGCGCCCGTGCGCGGTCGTGTGGGCCAGCCCTCGGTGCCCATCGGCCTGAACCCGGACGGCGCGTTCGCCATCGGCATCAAGATCGGCCGCCGCAGCGCCGACTGGCTGCTGGTGGACTTCACCGGCCATGTGCGCGAGCGCATCGTGCTCGACTATGCCTTCCCCGACATCGACGTGCTGCTGCCCGCGATCCGCACGCACCTGAACCAGCTGCTCGACGGCCTGGGCCCGCTGCGCTCGCGCGTGGTGGGCGTGGGCGTGGCAGCGCCGTTCCAGCTCGGCGGCTGGCACCGCATGCTGGGGCTCACGGAGGCGCAGTCGGAAGCCTGGAACAACATCGACCTGGCCGAGCAGGTGCAGCAGATGACCGAGCTGCCCGTGAGTTTTGCCAAGGACACCTCCGCCGCCTGCGTGGCCGAGCTGCTGCAGGGGCGCGGGCGCGACATCCCGAGTTTTCTGTACCTGTTCATGGACACCTTTGTGGGCGGCGGGCTGGTTATCAACTCGCACCTGCATCGCGGTCTGCATGGCAACGCGGGTGCGGTGGCTTCGCTGCCGCTGTCACCCGCCCAGCCGGGCCAGGCGCCCGCGCAGCTCATCAGCCAGGCCTCGCTGTGGGAGCTGGAGCAGCGCTTTCGCGAACACGGCCTCGACCCCATGGCCGCCTACGACAAGCGTGTGCTGCAGGCCCCGTGGCTGGAACACAGCCGGGGCTGGATTGCGCGCGCTGCGGCCGGCCTGGCGCATTGCATCGTCTCGGCCACGGCGTTTTTGGATCTGGATGCCGTGGTGGTCGATGGCGCTGCCGCCCCCGAACTGCTGCAGGCCTTGTGCGAGGGCGCTCGCCACGCGCTGGCCGATTACAACTGGGAAGGCCTGCACCAGCCCCCCCGGCTGGAGCTGGGCACCATGGGCTCGGACGCCCGCGCGCTGGGCGGAGCGCTGCTGCCGCTGCATGCGTGTTTTGCGCCGGATACCGATATCTTCCTCAAGGCTTGATGGCCGTGCTATTGAAATAATAGCTATCACGGTATATTCCACTGGCGCAAGCAGGCGTTTTCCGTCAAAACTGCTTTCTGGCGGTCTTGTGTGTACTGTCCCGTCACGGGGGCGTTGGCCCCGTTGCGTCGATCAGCCAGGGGCTGTGGCGACTGCGCCCTGTTGCCTGCTGCGCTTGCTTCGCTGACAGTCAGCGCCCCGCCAGGATCGCCCGCGCCACTTCGGCAAACCCCGCGCCCCGTTCGCCCTGCGTCACATAACGTGGCAGATGTGTGAGCTGCGGGGCAAACCGCGCGATGTTGGCCACGCCCACGCTGTGGGTGAAGTGCTGGAACATCGCCTGGTCATTGCCCGAGTCGCCTACAAACACCCAGCGGTCCAGCTCCTGCGCCAGGTCGCGGCCCAGCAGCTCACGCACGATCCAGTTGGCACCCTGCCATTTATTGAAGTCCCCAAAGCAGCCATGGATGTGGATGCTGCTCACCGTGGTCTGCATGCCAGCGCGCTGCAGCACAGCCAGCACCTGCTCCACGGTGTCGGGCGCGTGCCGGTCGAACTCTGCGTAATCAAAGGCCAGGTCCGTCTCACGCCCGGCGCTGTCGCGGCTGAGGGCGACGCCTGGCACTTCCGCAGCGACCTGGGCGGCGATCTCACGCATGCGCGCCTGGTTCGCGCTGCGCGTGGTGGTGTCTTGCTGGTAGCGCTTGACCAGGGTTGGTTGAGCGCCAGAGCTGCGGGTAAATGCCACGGCACCGTTCTCTGCCACCATGGCATCGACAGGCCAGGTCGAACCGGCTGGCCCCGCCATGAAAGGCTCGCACCAGCCAATCGGCCGTCCGGTGATGGGAATGACCACCAGGCCCGCCGCCTTCAGGTCAGCCAGCGCCTGCAGTGCGTCGGGCGTGATGGCGCCCTCGGTGGTCAGGGTGTCGTCGATGTCGGTGAATATTCCCGCGATGGTGGAGCGAGCGGCCAAATTCCAGTGAGGCAGGGGCAGCATGTGGCAGATGCAGAAAGTGTTCTGGTCCGATGATCAGCGCGCAGCTTGCAGGAGGGGCCTCTCGATGCAGCGGAACCACAGCATGCTGATGACAACAATTGCAATGGGCAGACCTAGCAGGAAAAACAGCAACGAATGGGGTTCCGAAATACCAAGGGACATGCGCATTCGACCACTGGCGTCCAGCAGGAAGGTGTGAAGTAAATACAAGCTGTAGGAAGCATCGCCCACTGCGACCAGCCAAGCGGGTGGTGAAAACCTGGTTTGCTCGAGGCATAGGGCAATGACCAGAGTGGCAACGCCCACCACCCCGAAGCTCGCCGCCCGCATGACTTCGACACGATCAAAAAACGGCGACATGGAACCTACCGCAAAGCCCGAGGCTATCAGCAGGAGGCACAGCGGGATGGTGGTTTGATGTGTTCGAAAGATTGGAGCGCGCCTGTCATAGGCGTGGGCGACCAGTGCTCCTGCCAGGAACTCCAGCCCCAGTCCGGTGAGCCCATACCGTAGCGGTTGGTTGCCTTCAAACACACGTTGCGGGTCGATGGTGACCCATGCGATGCCCCAAGCCGCGAGTACCAGCATTATCAAAATGATGGCTTTAATCCGATATCGCGTCGGAACGACTGCAATGGGAATGATCCACAGGTAGAAGTAGATTTCCATCGTCAGCGACCATGCTGGAGGCAGCCAGTTGTCCCAAATGTTGGGGTACAGCAGCAGTGTGCTGAAAATTATCTTCTGCAGTGGTGGCAGGCTCTCCTGGTATGTCCAGACTGTCGTCAGTGCGATGAGCAGCAGGACGGGCCAATAACCCAAATAGATGCGTCGCAACCGCTTCATCGCGAAAGGCTTGATGCCGCTCTCAGGAATGGTGCGCAGGGCCGAGCGGTAGACCACGAACCCGCTGAGTGTGAAAAAAATGTCTACCCCTGAGAAGCCCCACCGTGTGATCGTGCTGGTTGCAGACAATATCGGCGACAGATCCCAATGAGGGTGCATGTGGAAGAAGAGCACCATCAGCGCAGCAATGCCACGCAGGGCTTGGATCCAGTGCAGGTCGGTTTTGACAGCGGTATCAGTCCTCATCGGATAACTCGGGACTGAGAGCCTCGCGCGGCACGTTGCTCACGTCATAGTGCAAAAAAGCAATCAAAAACTGAATGCCGATAATGAGTGGCAGCGCGGCGAACATCACAGTTCCGCTGGAAGCGGGAACTCCGGTGGCCATTCCGTGGAGCCAATGAAAGCCACCGAAGGTGATGCCTATTAGGCACAACAATCCGCCTAGGACGCTGTATAGGCTACCGATATTGAAATCCCGCAGGAGATACAGGTACACGTAGCGCTTGATAAGCCGAGAAATATGCTTGCCCAAAAATTCAGGCAGTATTTTGGAGACCTTTAGATTCGACTCTTCGGATGCATAGACTGAATCCATGGGAACGTCGTGTACGACCGCTCGAATGGTATTCAAGTGGTAAAGCATATCTGTTTCGAAAAAATACCGGCGCTCCAGTTTCGCAAGCGGTAGTTGGCGTAAAACCGCTGTATGAATAGCGGTGTAGCCATTGGTCGGATCCATTGAAGACCAATAGCCGCAACTGAACTTGGTCATCAAAGATAGCACCGCGTTGCCAAACAGCCGCACTGGGGGCATGCCGCGCAGGGATTCGGGCCGATAGAAGCGATTGCCCTTTGTGTAGTCGGCTTGCCTGCGTATGAGGGGTCGTACGAACAATGGCAGCAGCGCTGGATTCATTTGTCCATCACCGTCAATCTTGACTACGATGTCCATCCCATCGGCGATAGCGGCTTCGTAGGCCGTTACTACGGCACCGCCCACGCCCCGGTTCTCGGGGTTGTAAAGTACGCGGACGCGAGGGTCCGAGTTGTGTTCTTCAATAAAGCGGCCACTGCCGTCAGGACAAGCGTCGTCTACAGCGTAGATGACGTTCACTTCGGGCCCAATGGCGGAGATGACCCCGAGGATATGCTGCAATACCTTGTAGCAGGGAATGGCGACAGCAATGCGCATTTTCGTTTTCTCAGCTGGTGGAAGCCAACGCCACGCCTGCCATGATCAGCGCACCGCCAGCCAGCGTGCGCCAATGCAGAGGCTCGCCAAGGAACATCCAGGCCAGCGTTGGAACGATGAGGAATGCCAGGGCCATGAAGGGGTAGGCAAGATGCAGGGGTACATTGCGCAGAATCCATACCCAGCCCAGCGTTGTGAGGCCGTATAGAACCAGCGACGCGATGAGCCAGCCATTGAAGACAAACGCCTGCCATGTCAACGGCGCTGAGAACGCTCCGGCCGCTTTCTTGAACAGGATTTGCCCAACGCTGATGGACAGCACGCAGAGCAGCGTGAGCGCTATGGTGACGTTAGGCATTTTCTTGCTCCGATGTCCGGCAAATGATGGGGAGCAAAACCAGCGGTGCAGTGAAAAACGCCAGAAGGTACCGGTATTCTCCCGCGATCGAAAAAATGAAAACGGCGGCCAGTTGCAGGGCATATGTTCCTGCAATCAGTGCAACGACCTTGTCGCGTTGTTTCATCGTGCGGCGAAGCGCCACTGCCAACAATACGAGCCCGCCCCAGGGTGTCCACAGGATTGCGCGATGCTGGATGGAAAAGTCATACCAGGCATGGAGATGTTTGCGCAGCGAGAACTTCAAGGGCTGGACACTGGATATGGATTTGGTGTATGGCAGTATCTTGCCGGTCTCGGAGGGGCCGGGGATGCCGCCATTGGCCATCGCCGCGTACAGAAAGATATTGACACGGCTGGCCATGAAGGCGGGGAAGTTGTGCCACAGGTTGTATTTGAAGAACTCCTTGAGGATGGTTCTTTTCGATTTGTCTGAGAGCGACATAAGAGCGGGGCCCGTGGGAAAGAAGATCAATGGGTCCCAGTAGTAGTGGTCGTAGAACTCGCGGATCTTGTCCAGCGATTGGCCCGTAGAGGTCAGCGCATCGACTGTTTTGGCTGTGACGCGCGGTTGGTCGTGTTCCCACAGTCCCATAGGCCGGTGCTCCAGGAAACCCACCGTTTCATACAGTGCGAGCGGGAATATCGAACCGATAGGGTTCTTGTACTTGTAGATGAACTGGCTGCCAAAGCCGACGATAAGCCAAGGGACGATGACCAAGCTCATGCGGATTCTGTAGGGCTTGGACAGTACCCAGGTCAATCCCGCAAGCGGTATTAGATTCAACACGCCGTTGGGTCGCCCGAAGATTGCAAACGGTATGGTGACGAAGAAGATCAGCAACGACGATAGATTCACGCTGCGGTTGCGGATGCTCCTCCACACTTCGAACATCATGCCGCTGAGCGCAATCGCATAGATACCGTCCGAGTAGAAGCTGCTGGAGTAGTACACGACACTGGGCGCCAGTGCGACAAAGATGAGGCAGTAGGCAAAGCTCTTCCACATGCGGCGCGCCAGCATCCAGGCCAGTATGCGTGCGCACACTGCTGCACAAATCAGCATCTGCAAAGCGATCGGAACCTCGACCCGCCCTGTTGCGCCGTAGGTGAGCAGCGCATAGAGATACCAGAATGCCGGCTTGTTGGCTTGGTGCACGCGATCGGTATCGACCTCCAGCATGATGGCAAGGCTGTCTTGCCCCAGAATTCCGGGCCAGGAGGCGACGAGCCAGGCGGCATACACGACGCCAATCAACGCCAAGACGAAGGCGAAGTACTGCAGTTCGGACAGCGCCAGAAAGCGGGTTTTGACGGCGCGCACGGCAGACGCGCCAAACCACTCCTGCGAGGACGACGGCTTGAATCTCAAAGCTTGCTTCTCCACCAGATGCCAACTGGCGTAGGCCAGCACCACGGTAATGGCAAGCGATATGCAGAGCGTTCCTGTGAATCCCAGCTGGGGCCAGCCATACTGAATGACGGTTTGCTGGATGGGAAATGCGAACAGATAAATGCCATACGAAGGATCTCCCCACCGGCCAGCGCGCCGGATGTATGCCGTGGTTTGCGTTCCGGAATAAATGATGAAAAACGGCAGCCCGAGCAGCAAAGCGCTATGCCGCCAGCCCGCCATCCACACGGAGGCAGTTGCAAGGGCGATGGCTCCGCCCCACAGCACAGGCCGACGGCGCCAGTACGGCTCCAAGGTGTAGAGCGCGGCGCCGGCCAAGAAGAACGCACTCAGCTCACGACCGTGGTGAACCGTGCCGGTCACGTCGGGATTGCTACGGGTGAGAAACCAGCCGATAAGAACCGCAATGCTCAAAAGCAGCACGGGTCGGTACTTCAACAGACCAATCAACCCCGCTAGGCCCAGCGCGATGTAGCAGCGCACTTCGATGGGAATGGTCCACAGCGATCCATTCACGCCCAGGCGGTAGGGGTTGTTTTCAAACACGCCCGGCAGTACGAAGTGGATCTTCATCCCCAGTGCCTGCAGGTAGTTGGCCGTTGCGCGGTGTGTCAGGTATTCCTTCAGCGGAAGTTGAGTGACCAAGGCCCCCAACACGTAGGCGGTCAGTACAACAGCGACGGTAAGGGCTGGCCATATGCGCAAGAAGCGTCGAAGACCGAATCGCCAGAGATGGGGGTCTCTCTGCCAGCTTGCATTGACCAGATAGCCGCTGAGCACGAAGAAGACGGTGACCGCGAGTCCGCCTAGGCTGTGGATGCCAAAGAAAGACGGCTCCATTTGGCCGGTGAGCGCGAAGTGGTGGCTGTACAGCACCATCGTCGCGGCCACGATGCGGATCGCGTCGAAGTTGTTACCCGGGTGGGTGGCTGGGGATGGCACCCCCGTGTGGGCCTTCATGGAACTCGGGGCGCTCATGCGCTGGCCTGCAAAGCCAACCCCGCATGCTCCCGCAGAGGATGGAAATGGATCTTCGGAAACCGCTCCTGCGCCAGCCGCACGTCGTAGGGCGAGGTGCAAAGGTACGCCAGTGTGTCGGCCGCGTCGTGCGCTAGGCGCAGCGGGTAGGCGTCGGTGAACGCGCGCAGGTCGGCGGCATTGTCGGCCGTGATCCAGCGCGCGCCCGTGTACTGGCAGCCCTCCAGCCGCACATCGGCGTCGTACTCGGCCTTCAGGCGGTGCTGTACCACTTCAAACTGCAACTGGCCCACGGCGCCCAGCAGCATGTTGCCGCCGGCATCGGGCTTGAAGACCTGGATCGCGCCTTCCTCGCCCAGCTGGGCCAGGCCCTGCTGGAGCTGCTTGGTGCGCAGCGGGTTCTTGAGCACGACGGTCATGAACATCTCGGGTGCGAAGAACGGCAGGCCGGTGAACTGCAGGTTGGCGCCGTCGGTGATGGTGTCGCCCAGCTGCACGCCGCCGTGCGTGGTGAAGCCGATGATGTCGCCTGCATAAGCTTCTTCGACGGCCTCGCGGCGCTGGGACATGAAGGTCACGACCGAGGTGGGGCGCAGTTCCTTGGCGGTGCGCTGCACCTTGAGCTTCATGCCCGGCGTGTACTTGCCGCTCGCCACGCGCACGAAGGCGATGCGGTCTCGGTGGTTGGCGTCCATGTTGGCTTGCACCTTGAACACCACGCCAGCAAAGCCTTCGTCTTCGGGCTGGATGGTCTTGACCACGGGCTGTTTGTTGACTTCGAGCGTGCTCACGCGCGGGCCGGGTGGCGGTGCCATGTCTACCAGTGCGTCCAGCACCTCCATTACCCCGAAGTTGTTCACGCCGGAGCCAAAGAACACGGGGGTCAGCTTGCCGGCCAGGAAGGCCTCGTGGTCCCATGCGGGGGATGCGCCCACGGCCAGCTCCATGCTCTCCAGCGCGGCGTCAAACTCGGCGCCGAAGCGCGCGCGCAGTGTGGTTTCATCCGACAGAGGTATGGATTCAAAGTCCTGCGGGCGGCGTTCGCTGCCGGACTCGAACACCGTCATGGTCTTGGTGCGCAGGTTGATGATGCCGCCGAAGGCCTTGCCCTGGCCTACGGGCCAGGTCATGGGGCAGCAGGGCATGCCCAGCTCGCGCTCCACTTCGTCCATGATGTCCAGCGGGTCGCGCACTTCGCGGTCCATCTTGTTGACGAAGGTAATGATGGGCGTGTCGCGCTGGCGGCAGACTTCGATCAGGCGGCGCGTCTGCGCTTCCACACCGTTGGCGGCGTCGATCACCATCAGCGCCGAATCGACGGCGGTGAGCACGCGGTAGGTATCTTCCGAGAAGTCCTTGTGGCCGGGTGTGTCGAGCAGGTTGATCACGTGCTCGCGGTAGAGCATCTGCATGACCGACGAGGCCACTGAGATGCCGCGCTGCTTTTCAATTTCCATCCAGTCTGACGTGGCGTGGCGGCTGGCCTTGCGGCCCTTCACGGCGCCGGCGATCTGGATCGCGCCCGAGAACAGCAGAAGCTTTTCGGTCAGCGTGGTCTTACCCGCATCGGGGTGGGAGATGATGGCAAAGGTGCGGCGGCGCCGGGTTTCTGGGGCGTAGGACACAGGGGTTCCTGAATGGGATGGAGCGGGGCAGCGTGCCCTGCACAAGAATCTGGGGGCAGGGCCTGCGGGGAGGCCACGAGGTCTGCAGTCGCGGGATTTTACTGTTCCGTGCAAGGCTCGGGGATGGATTGCCCCGCTGGCGTAGCGCCGGGCGAGCACTTGCTTTTATAATCCGCCGATCCGAGGAGCGTTGCAGCGTCCCCAGCACAGGCGGGGCGTGAGGCTCGGAGTCATCTAGCAACGACGCTCATCCACTTCGCGTGCGGTGAGTCGTATCGACCATCCCCTTCGCGCAGTGGCTTTTCAAACATGCTTTGGAGCACGAAACCATCATGAACGCACGCGTCAACGCCCCCGTCAACACCGACTGCATCATTGCCGACATCGGCCTGGCCGAATGGGGCCGCAAAGAGATCCGCATCGCCGAAACGGAAATGCCTGGCCTGATGGCCATCCGCGAAGAATTCGCCGCCAAGCAGCCGCTCAAGGGTGCGCGCATCACCGGCTCGTTGCACATGACGATCCAGACCGCCGTGCTGATCGAAACCCTGCAGGCGCTGGGTGCACAAGTGCGCTGGGCATCGTGCAACATCTTCTCCACACAAGACCACGCCGCGGCCGCGATTGCTGCCGCTGGCACGCCCGTGTTCGCCATCAAGGGCGAAACCCTGGCGGAATACTGGGACTACACCCACCGCGTCTTTGACTTCGGCGCTGCCGGCACCGAGGGCGAAGGTCCCAACATGATCCTGGACGACGGCGGTGATGCCACGCTGCTGATGCACCTGGGCAAGCGCGCCGAAAAGGATGCATCACTGATCGCCAACCCGACCAGCGAAGAAGAAACCTGCCTGTTCAACGCCATCAAGGCCAAGCTGGCCGTGGATCCGACCTGGTACAGCCGCAAGAGCGCCCACATCATCGGCGTGACCGAAGAAACCACCACCGGCGTATTGCGCCTGAACGAAATGGCCGCCAAGGGCAGCCTGATGTTCCGTGCCATCAACGTGAACGATTCGGTGACCAAGAGCAAGTTCGACAACCTGTACGGTTGCCGCGAATCGCTTGTGGACTCCATCAAGCGCGCCACCGATGTGATGATCGCCGGCAAGGTCGCCTGCGTGGCGGGCTACGGTGACGTGGGCAAGGGCTCTGCCCAGGCTCTGCGTGCCCTGAGCGCCCAGGTGTGGGTCACCGAGATCGACCCCATCAATGCCCTGCAAGCCGCAATGGAAGGCTACAAGGTCGTGACGATGGAATACGCTGCCGACAAGTGCGACATCTTCGTGTCGGCCACCGGCAACAAGAACGTGATCCGCTACGAGCACATGGCCGCCATGAAGGACGAAGCCATCGTGTGCAACATCGGTCACTTCGACAACGAGATCGATGTGGCTTCGCTGGAGAAGCTGCAGTGGGACGAGATCAAGCCCCAGGTGGACCATGTCATCTTCCCTGACGGCAAGAAGATCACGCTGCTGGCCAAGGGCCGCTTGGTGAACTTGGGTTGCGCCACTGGCCACCCCAGCTTCGTGATGAGTTCCAGTTTCGCCAACCAGACCATCGCGCAGATCGAGCTGTTCACCAAGCAGGACGAGTACCAGGCTGGCAAGGTCTATGTGCTGCCGAAGCACCTCGACGAGAAAGTGGCGCGCCTGCACCTCAAGAAGGTGGGCGCCATGCTGACCGAACTCACTGACGAGCAGGCCGCCTACATCGGCGTGTCCAAGCAAGGCCCCTACAAGGCCAACACCTACCGCTACTGATCCCTGTGCAGCGCGCCCCGGCGACGGGGCGCGCGCACGGTGGTCTGGCGCCGTTGCGCGGAGCAATGTCTGATTGCTCTCTAATTGATAGCTGCTGGCGCATGATTCACTAGCGCTACCAGCCGATTTGACTCTAAAAGGATGGGCGCGATGCGCGCAGACGTATTTTTGGTGGAGCGTGGCCACGCTGCCACGCGCTCGCAGGCGCAGCGCCTGATTGCCTCGGGCGTGCAGTGGCGCCTGTCGCCGCTGGCGCCCTGGCAGAAGGTGGTGAAGAACGGCGACGACATTCCGTCGGTGGCCGAGGTGCAGCTGCTGGACGATGCAGAAGCCAAGTACATCTCGCGCGGCGGGCTCAAGCTGGAAGGCGCGCTCAAGGCGCTGGGCCTGTCGGTGGCTGGCCTGCGGTGCCTGGATGTCGGGCAGAGCACAGGCGGCTTTACTGACTGCCTGCTTCAGCAGGGCGCCGCCCAGGTGATTGGGGTGGACGTGGGCCACGCCCAGTTGCACGACCGGCTGCGCAGCGATCTGCGTGTGGTGTGTGTGGAGGGCGTCAATGCCCGCTCGCTCACGCCCGATGCGTTGGTGCAGGCTTGTGAGATGGCCTTGTCCGAAGTCATCGTGCCCGAAGAAGACAACGAGACCCAACCCGAGGCCCCCTACAGCTGGATGCGCAATGGCGGCTTGGTGGACGAGGCGTACGACGACAGCGACGACGCCAAGGACCAGGACATCGAGGCCTTCAAGTCCGAGCGCGCGCAGCGCGCCCAGGGAACGCTGCCGGTGGAGCGCCGCCGCCGGCCCGAGTGCGCTGATGTGGACATCACCCCCAGTTTTGCGCTGGTGACGGGTGACCTGTCTTTCATCTCGCTCACCCTGGTGTTGCCTGCGTTGGTGCCGTTGCTGGCACCCCAGAGCGACCTGGTCATGCTGGTCAAGCCGCAGTTCGAGCTGCAACCCGGGCAGGTGGGCAAGGGCGGTATCGTGCGCGACGAGTCCTTGTATGCGGTGGTGGAGCAGCGCATCAGCGATTGCTGCGCCACGTTGGGCCTGGAAGTGCTGGCGTGGATTGACAGCCCCATCCAGGGCGGCGATGGCAACCGAGAATTTTTTGTACACGCAAGGAGAGCCGCATGAATGCAGCCCACGCGCAAGGCACCGGGTTCCCGGTGAGTTTCGAGTTTTTTCCGCCCAAGACGCCTGAAGGTGCCGACAAGCTGCGCGTGGCACGCCAGCAGCTGTATGCCCTGCACCCCGACTTCTGCTCGGTGACCTATGGCGCAGGGGGCTCCACGCAAGAAGGCACCTTCGGCACGGTGCGTGAGATCCTGTCCGAAGGCGTCGGTGCCGCCTCGCACTTTTCGTGCATCGGGGCCACGCGCCAGTCGGTGCGCGAGCAGCTGGCCACACTCAAGGCCATGGGCGTCAAGCGCCTGGTGGCGCTGCGCGGCGACCTGCCCAGCGGCTATGGCGCGGGCGGCGAGTTCCAGTACGCCAGCGACCTGGTGGCCTTCATCCGCGCCGAAACCGGCCGGGACTTCCACATCGAGGTGGCGGCCTACCCCGAGGTGCATCCCCAGGCCAGGTCGCCCGAGGCAGACCTGCAGGCCTATGTGACCAAGGTGCGTGCGGGCGCGGACTCCGCGATCACCCAGTACTTCTACAACAGCGACGCGTATTTCCGCTTCGTCGAAGACGCTCACCAGCTGGGTGCCGACGTACCGGTGGTTCCGGGCATCATGCCGATTTCCAGCTCCACGCAGCTGATGCGGTTTTCGGATGCCTGCGGTGCCGAGATTCCGCGCTGGATCCGCCTGCGGCTGCAGGCGTTTGGGGACGACACCGCCAGCATCAAGGCGTTTGGCCTGGATGTGGTGACCGACCTGTGCGACCAGCTGCGCAGTGCCGGCGTGCCCGCACTGCACTTCTACACCATGAACCAAAGCGCCGCGACGCTGGAGATCTGTCGCAGGCTGGGGATCTGATGGCGGGGGGCACACAGCCTCCCGGGGCCCATCGCGGCGCTGCCCTGCGGGGGCTGCTGCGGCGAGCGGTGGGTCTCTGGCTGCTGTGCAGCGCTTGCACTGCTGTTCAAGCCCAGGGGTTGCAGGCAGAGCCGGATGCGCTGGCCCCTAATCTCTTGTCCGTGCCGGGCGAGGCCATGCTGATCGATCCCCCGGCCAAACCGGAACCCAGCACTCCTGCCGGGTCGCCGCTCAGCCTGGAGGCGGATGAGGTGGGTCTTGCCTCATGGTACGGGGCGCAGTTCCACCGGCGGCGTACTGCCAGCGGGGAGCTGTTTGACATGCGAGCGCTCACGGCCGCGCACCCCACGCTGCCCTTTGGCTCACGCGTGTGTGTACGCAGTCAGGCCACCGGGCGCACGGTGATCGTGCGCATCAACGACCGTGGTCCACACACCCGCAACCGGGTGATTGATCTGAGCCGGGGCGCCGCCGAGGCGCTGGGCATGGTGGGCCTGGGGCTGAAGCCAGTGGAGCTGTTCGCCCTGCAGGACGACGACAAGGACTGCCCGGCGGCGCCTTGACGCCAGGCTTTGAACAGGTTCTTGTGAGGCCGGTCAGCCGCCCGACTCGAGCGTGTGGGTGGCGTGTTTGTCCTGCGCCAGCAGCTCGGCCATCTGGGGCAAGGCGTTTTTGAGCGCGGCCTTCAGTGTGTAGGGCGGGTTGATCAGGAACATGCCGCTGGCGGGCAGGCCTGGGCGCTTGGTGTCGCCCGTGACCGTTTCCGTGATCTTGCTCGATTTGACGGTGAGCGTGGCGTGCAGCCAGCTTTTGCCCGCCTTGGTGGCCAGCGTTTTCAGGCGGCGGGGCAGGTCGTGGGCTTCGGGGCGCGGAATGATGGGGTACCAGAACGCATAGGTGCCCGTGGCAAAACGCTTGAGCGAGTCGGCCGCCATGTCGAGCACCTTGGCGTAGTCGCTCTTGATTTCATAGCTGGGATCGCACAGCACCAGGGCGCGCCGGGCCGGTGGGGGCAGGAACTTTTTGATGCCCTCAAAGCCGTCCTCGTGCAGCACGGCCACCTGGCGGCCCGCCTCCAGCTGGGCCACGTTGCCGGCCAGCGCGCGCAGGTCGGTGGGGTGCAGCTCAAACAGCTTGAGCTTGTCGTGGTCGCGCAGCAGGCGCTGGGTGATGAAGGGCGATCCGGGGTACACGCGCAGCGCCTTGCCCTGGTTGAAGGCGCCCACCATGTCCACATAGGCCTGCAGGGCGGGGGTGAGGGCGGGGGTGGTTGGCGCAAACAGCCGGGCCACGCCATTGGCGGCTTCGCCGCTGGTGCTGGCATAGTCCCCGTCCAGCCGGTACAGGCCCGCACCCGCATGGGTGTCCAGCACGGTCAGCGCCGCGTCTTTTTCGGTGAGATGTTGCAAGGCGGCAATCAGGACGGTGTGCTTGAGCACATCGGCATGGTTGCCTGCGTGGAAGGCGTGGCGATAACTGAACATGGCCCAATGGTAACGAGTGTGTTATGCCAAGGGGGGCTCCCGTGTCCGGGCGCGGCACAATCGGGGGGCCGTGTGGTGGCGGGGGACGTGATGTTTTTGGCAGACAGGCCGTACTTTGTTAGCCATTTGTTGCCAAATCCGGCGCGGCCATGCTTCATGATCGCGCCTGCGGCGGGGTCAGCGTTTCGCCGTCGCCGTAGTTGCCTCATTGATTTGCATTTGAAATTGCCAGCCCGCCCCGTCCTCTGACCATGACCGCAAGCTCCAGCACAGCCCCCGCCAGTGGTGTCAGCCATATCGATGCGCTGCCCCCTGGCACCCGCCTGGCGGAGTTCGAGATCCTGGGTTTGCTGGGGGTGGGCGGGTTTGGCATGGTCTACAAGGCTTTTGACCATTCCCTGCACCGGGCGGTGGCCATCAAGGAGTACATGCCCTCGGCGCTGGCCGGACGCTCGCAGGGGCAATCGCTCTGGGTGCGGTCCTCGTCCGACCAGCAGACCTTCCAGGCCGGGCTGGTCTCTTTTGTGGGCGAGGCCCGTCTGCTGGCGCAGTTTGACCATCCTTCTCTGGTCAAGGTGTTCCGCTTCTGGGAGGCCAACAACACGGCCTACATGGTCATGCCGCTGTACTCGGGCATGACGTTCAAGCAAGCCCGTGCCCAGATGCGCACCCCCCCACCCGAGGCCTGGCTGCGCAAGCTGCTGTGGTCGGTGCTGGATGCGCTGCGCGTGCTGCACGATGGCAACACGCTGCACCGCGACATTTCGCCCGACAACATTTTCCTGCAGGACAACGGCCCGCCGGTGCTGCTGGACCTGGGCGCCGCCCGGCATGCCATCAACGACCAGGACCGCAAGCACACGGCCGTGCTGAAGGTGAACTACGCCCCCATCGAGCAGTATTCCGACGGCGACGAGGAACTGCGCCAAGGCCCGTGGAGCGACTTGTACTCGCTGGCGGCGGTCATGCACGGGTGTTTGGCCAACGACACGCCTCTGCCCGCCACGCTGCGCTCCATCCGTGACCGCATGGTGTCGTTCTCCCGTATCGCCAAAACCGTCAAGCGGCAGTTTGGGGTGGAGTATTCAGCGCCTTTTGTCGCGGCAATTGCCCAATCGCTGGCCCTTCGGCCCGAGGACCGCCCCCAGAGCATCGATGCCTTTCTCCAGACCATGGAGATGACGTCGGCGCCGGACGATGTGCAGCACTTCGACTTCCGGGCGGAGTTGGGCGACATCTGGGTGGAGCCCGCCGACCAGCCTGGCCCGGGTCTGGCCACCCCTACCGTGGACGTGACCTCCGCCCCCAAGATCGTGGCCGAGATGCAGGCGCAGGCCCAGCGTGAGGACTTGGTGGCGGCGGCTCCCGCATCGGATGCCAGCCGCCCTGGCGATGATTTCGGTGGGGACACGGTCATGCTGGCTGGTCCTGACACCGTGGCGGCCGATGCTGGCGACACGGTGTTCATCGATGCCGGCGATACCGTGGTGGCCGACGACGATTCGCGCTTTGAGGACCTGCCGCACCACCGTTCACCGGGCGCAGGCGGGTCGCGTGCAGCCGATCGGCGTTCTGCGCCTTTGGAGCGGGATGTAGTGCGCAGCAATGGCAAGCCGACCCCATCCCCCCGGCGTTCCCCTTTGGTGGCGGGCATCGTGGTGGCGGCGTTGGTGGCTGTGGTGGCCGGTGCCGGTTGGCGCTGGAGCCAGGGCAGCAAGCCGCCCCGGGACGAGATCATTACGGAGATGGCCGAGCGGCCTGCCGCAGCGGCGGCTTCAGACGCTGCCCTGGTGGAGGTCAGCGCTCCGGCTGCTGCCGGGGGCGACGCGCAAGGTCTGAGCTCGGATGGCGCAGTGGCGTCAGCCAGCGCCGCCTCTGCGGCCGCACCTGCTCCTGCCTTTGTGGTTGCGTCTGCACCCAAACCGAGCCCCCGGGTGGCCAAGCGTGCAGGCGCAGAGCCCGCACCCACACCCATCGTGGTGCATGAAGAGCCCGTGCCGGCGCCGCCTCCGGTGGTGGCCGAGCCCAAGCCCCGCCCCGCACCGCCGCCCCGCCTGCCCTCGCCGCAAGAGGTGTGCGCCGACGCCAACTTCCTGGCCCGCCCGATGTGTATTCACCAAGAATGCCAGAAGCCGTCCCAGGCCAATCAAACTGTCTGTGTGGAAAACCGTCGCCGTTACGAGGCCGACGAGCAGCGCCGCCGCCAGACGCCGAACTGACCGGAGCAGGTGCCCTGAGGGCCTTGGCTGAGGGCGCTCTTGCGCTAACGCATGGCTCTTTCGTATAATGGAAGGCTTCGCAGCGCTTTTGTGGTCCCGCGGCGAAGACTTTTTGCCACCTAAGAGGCTTCCTTCAGAGAAGCACCGACCGTGGAAAAGGACCCGCCAAACCCTCTTTTGAAGAGAAAACTCATGACAACTACTTTCAGCGCAAAGCCCGCTGAGGTCGTGCACGAGTGGTTTGTGATTGACGCGACCAACAAGGTCCTCGGACGAGTAGCCAGCGAAGTTGCTCTCCGTTTGCGCGGCAAACACAAGGCCATTTACACGCCTCACGTCGATACCGGTGACTTCATCGTCGTTATCAACGCAGCCCAACTCAAGGTCACCGGCACCAAGTCCTTGGACAAGGTGTACTACCGTCACTCGGGTTATCCCGGCGGTATCACGGCCACGAACTTCCGCGACATGCAAGCCAAGCACCCCGGCCGTGCGCTGGAAAAGGCTGTCAAGGGCATGCTGCCCAAGGGCCCCCTTGGCTACGCGATGATCAAGAAACTCAAGGTGTACGGCGGTGCTGAGCATCCCCACACCGCCCAGCAGCCCAAAGTGCTGGAAATCTAAGGAGCCTTGAGATGATTGGTGAATGGAACAATGGCACCGGCCGTCGCAAGTCCAGCGTCGCTCGCGTGTTTCTGAAAAAAGGCTCCGGCAAGATCACGGTGAACGGCAAGGACATCCAGTCCTACTTCGGCCGCGAAACCTCGATCATGATTGCCAAGCAACCCCTGGCGTTGACCAACCATGTCGAAACTTTCGACATCCAGATCAACGTGCACGGTGGTGGTGAATCCGGCCAGGCTGGCGCTGCCCGCCACGGTATCACCCGCGCCCTGATCGATTACGACGCATCCCTCAAGCCCGTCCTGAGCCAAGCCGGCTTCGTGACCCGCGATGCCCGTGAAGTCGAACGTAAGAAGGTCGGTCTGCACTCCGCACGCCGCGCCAAGCAGTTCTCCAAGCGTTAAGCTGTGGCGCTGCCGGATGTTGCCTTGTGCAGCATCCACTGCAAGGCACTCCTTGCGAGTGCTTTACAGAGAAAAACCGCCTTCGGGCGGTTTTTTCGTTTATGGTGCGCTCTTTTCGTTTTTTTGGGAGGCCTTCCATGGTCCGCCTGTCGAGCCTATGCGCTTTCGCCTGCTTCGCCGTCGGTTGACCATCAGCGCCCCCCGGGTGGCCATCCGCAGCGCCTTGCCCTGGCCCTTTCGATGGCTGGCCCTGGCCGTGGTGATGGGTTTCTGCGCTGCCGTGGCGTTGTGGGCCTTTGAGTTCGGCAAATCCATTGCCGGGATCGATACTGTTTCGCGTGACGAAGTGGTCCAGATGAAGGCGGAGATCAGCCGCCTGCGCGAAGAGGGCCAGGAGCGCCAGACGGTGGCATTGACCGCCGAGAGCCTGCTGGCCACCGAGCGCGCTGTCAAGGAGAGCCTGATGGCCCAGGTGCGCCAGCTTGAAGCCGACAATCGCACGCTGCGCGAGGATCTGGGCTTCTTTGAAAAGCTGATCCCTGCGGCCAAGACCGATGGGCTGGCCATTCGCGCGCTGCAGGCTGAGGTGCTCGGCGGGATGCAGCTGCGTTGGCAGGTGCTGGTGATCCAGGCCGCCCGCAATGCGCCGGAGTTCAACGGGCGGCTGGAGTTGGTGCTGGTGGGCACTCTGGATGGCAAACCATGGGCACAGACCCAGCCACCCCAAGGCCAGTCGCTGCAGGTCAAACAATACCGCCGCATCGAGGGCGTGCTCGATCTGCCGCCCCAGGCCGTGGTAAAAACCGTGACCGCGCGCGTGCTGGAGGGAGCCACCGTACGCACCACCCAGACCATGGCCATCGAATAGTGCAAGGTGGACGGTGGATGCGCTGATCAGGTTTTGGCGCTCTCGCCCCGGCAATCCAGCCCCAGCTGCCACCCACAACCTGCCGCCTTGCTGGCACGAATTCCATCCCCAAGCGGGCCTTTGCAACCGCTTGGCACTTCAGGAGTCTTCCGACCATGTTCTCGCGTAAAAAGCAGCCACCCATCAAAAGCCTGGTGGCACAGGGCACCAAGATCGAAGGCAATGTGCATTTTGCCGAGGGCATGCGCATTGATGGCGATGTGGTCGGCGATATCCGGGCAGCGGCGGACCAGCCCAGCATCCTGGTGATCTCCGAAACCGCGCGGGTCGAGGGCGCGGTGCATGCCGACCACGTGATCATCAACGGCCAGGTGCTGGGCCCCGTGCATGCGGGCGAACTGTTGGAACTGCAGCCCAAGGCGCAGATCACCGGCAATGTGCATTACAAGGCGCTGGAGATGCACCAAGGCGCCGTGATCGCGGGGCAGTTGATCCCTACGGCGGTGCTGGTGGAGGAAAAGCCCCCACTGAAGTTAGCGTCAAACAGCCAGTGATCTGAATTCCCGAGAGGTTTGCAGTAGTATTCCCTGCAAACCCTGAACCCGGAGTACCCCATGAGCGCAGTTGCCGAAAACATCCAGACCGAAATGCCCGCCCCCATCCTGTTCACCGACAGCGCGGCGGCCAAGGTGGCGGACCTGATTGCCGAAGAAGGCAACCCCGACCTGAAGTTGCGGGTGTTCGTGCAAGGCGGCGGCTGCTCCGGCTTCCAATACGGCTTCACGTTCGATGAAATTACCAACGAAGACGACACCACCATGACCAAGAACGGTGTGTCGCTGCTCATCGACGCCATGAGCTACCAGTATCTGGTGGGTGCCGAGATCGACTACAAGGAAGACTTGCAAGGCGCGCAGTTCGTGATCAAGAACCCGAACGCCACCACCACCTGCGGCTGCGGCTCCAGCTTCTCGGCCTGAGGGGCACCGTGACAGGCGCAGCCCTGCTCCCCTGACTGAATCAACCGCCTTCGGGCGGTTTTTTCATGGGGCGCGTTCGTTTCGTTTGAAAAACCCTGCAAACCATGCACCAGGAACCCTCCCAGAAAGTACTGCTGTGGCTGGTGGCCGTCGGCTTCTTCATGCAGACGCTGGACGCCACCATCGTCAACACCGCGCTGCCCGCCATGGCGCAGAGCCTGGGCGAGAGCCCGCTGCGCATGCAGTCGGTGGTCGTGGCGTATTCGCTGGCCATGGCGATGCTGATTCCGGCATCTGGCTGGGTGGCCGACCGGTTTGGTGCGCGCCGGGTGTACTTTCTGGCCATCGTCTTTTTTGTGGCGGGCTCGGTGTTCTGTGCGCTGTCGCACAGCCTGACCCAACTCGTGGCTTCCCGGGTGCTCCAGGGGCTGGGGGGCGCGCTGCTGCTGCCGGTGGGGCGCCTCGTGGTGCTGCGCACCTTCCCGCGCGAGAAGTTCTTGCAGGCCATGAGTTTTGTGGCCATTCCCGGGCTGATCGGCCCGCTGATCGGTCCCACGCTGGGCGGCTGGCTGGTCGAGGTGGCCTCCTGGCACTGGATCTTCCTGATCAACGTGCCGGTGGGGCTGCTGGGCTGTGCCGCCACCATGCGCTACATGCCCGGGGTACCCGCGCCGACGGTGGCGCGGTTTGACCTGGCGGGCTACCTGATGCTCGCCTTTGGAATGGTGGCGCTGTCGCTGGCGCTGGATGGCCTGGCCAGCCTGGGGCTGCGGCAGGCGAGTGTGCTGGTGCTCATGATCTTCGGGCTGGCCAGCTTGGTGGCCTACTGGCTGCACGCGGCGCGGCGGCCTGACCCGCTGTTTTCGCCCCGGCTGTTCTCGGTGGATACCTTGCGCATCGGGCTGCTGGGCAATCTGTTTGCCCGGCTGGGCAGCTCGTGCATGCCGTTCCTCATTCCGTTGCTGCTGCAGGTCACCATGGGCTATTCGCCGCTGCAGGCGGGCATGATGATGTTGCCCGTGGCGGTGGCGGGCATGTCCATGAAGCGGTTCACCACTACGCTGATCACCCGCTTCGGCTACCGCCAGGTGCTGGTGGGCAACACGCTGCTGGTGGGGGTGACCATGGCCAGCTTCGGGCTGGCGGCACCCTCGCAACCGCTGTGGGTGTATGTGGTGCAGCTGGCGGTGTTTGGTGCGGTGAACTCGCTGCAGTTCACGGCCATGAATACCGTGACCCTCAAGGACCTGGGGCACGACATGGCCAGCAGCGGCAACAGCCTGTTGTCCATGGTGCAAATGGTGGCCATGGGGATGGGGGTGGCTGCGGCGGGGGCGGTGCTGGCGGCGTTCACCGATTTCTTCCAGTCCACCGGCACGACACAGACCCTGCAAGCCTTTCAGGCCACGTTTGCCTGTATGGGGCTGATCACGGTGGCTTCAGCCGGTATCTTCTGGCAACTGTCGCCGCAAGACCGTTCCGGCACCCAGGCAGGCGCCTCGGTTGATGCCGGGGACCACGGCTGATCGCCCTGTCCAGGGCTGTGTAGACCGGGCGGTTCAGGCGGGGTACACCGCGCCCAGCACACGGCTACCGGCCGCACCGGTCACGCTGGGCAGGTTGCCTGGCGCCCCCTGCAGCGCCTGGCGTGCCAGCCAGGCAAACGCGGCGGCCTCCACCTGCAGGGCGGGCAGGCCCAGCGCATCGGTGGCCACCACCTGCAAGGACGGGCAGGCAGCCTGCAGCCGCTGCATGAGCTGGCCGTTGAGCGCGCCGCCGCCGCATACTGCCAGCGTTTTGCTATTGTTTAGATAGCTGTTGGCGCATATTGCACTAGCGCTTGCGGTGAATTCGGTCAATGTAGCCTGCACATCGGCCGCAGCGGCCTGCGCAAAGGGTTGCAGGTGCGCGGCCAGCCAGGCGGGGTTGAACAGGTCGCGGCCCGTACTTTTGGGGGGCGCCTTGTGCAGGTACGGCTCCTGCAGCAACGCAGCCAGCAGGTCCGGCAGCACCTGGCCCTTGGCGGCCCAGGCGCCGTCCTTGTCAAATGGCTGGCCCGTGTGCTGCTGGCACCAGTGGTCCATGAGGGCGTTGCCCGGGCCGCAGTCGAAGCCCAGCACGCTGCCATCTGCCCCCAGCACGCTGAGGTTGGAGATGCCGCCAATGTTCAGCACCAGCACCGTCTCGTCCGGCCGGCCGAACACGCCCTGGTGGAAGGCGGGCACCAGCGGCGCACCCTGGCCGCCCGCGGCCACGTCGCGGCTGCGCAGGTCGGCCACCACGGTGATGCCCGTCAGCTCGGCCAGCAGGGCGGGGTTGCCCAGTTGCAGGGTGTAGCCTGTGCCGTCAAATTCCTGGGGGCGGTGCCGCACCGTCTGCCCGTGGGCACCTATTGCACGGATGGCGCTCGCCGGGTGGCCGCTGCGCTGCAGCAGCGTGTGCACCACCCCGGCATAGGCCCGGGATAGCGCGTTGCCTGCGAGGGCAGCGCGGTGCAGTTCGTTGTCGCCGGGGGTATTGAGAGCAAGCAACTCGGCGCGCAGTGCGGGGGCAAAGGCGGCGCTGGCGTGGTGTGTGACCCGCAGGCGCGGTCCCGAGAAATCAGCCAGCACCCCGTCGATCCCGTCGAGCGAGGTGCCCGACATCAGGCCGATGTACAGATCGGACATGGCCTGACGGGTGGTGTCTGTAAGTGTGCGGGAGCGATCAGTCTGCGCTGGCCTGCTCGATGAGTGCAGCGGCGTTCAGCTGAACACGCATGTTGGCCGCGAGGCGGTCAAACGCAGGGCGGGCGGCTGCAGACACCGGTGCGGCGGCTTCGCTCTGGGCAACGATGGTCATCGGGTCCTGGTGCACGCCATTGACGCGGAACTCGAAGTGCAGGTGCGGGCCGGTGGCCCAGCCGGTGGCGCCCACGGCGCCCAGCGTCTGGCCTTGCTCGACCGACTGACCCTGGCGCACGTCGATGCGGCTCAGGTGGGCATACACGGTAACGTGCTGGTTGCGGTGCTTGACGAACACCACGTTGCCGTAGCCGTTCTGCACGCCCGCAAACTCCACCACGCCATCACCCACGGTGCGCACGGCGGTGCCTGTGGGGGCTGCAAAGTCGGTGCCCAGGTGGGCGCGCCAGGTTTGCAGGATGGGGTGCAGGCGCATCTTGAAGCCGCTGGTCACGCGCGAGAACTCGACGGGCGAGGTCAGGTAGGCGCGGCGCATGCTTTCACCGTCCAGCGTGTAGTAGGCACCCTTGGCGGCGTTGGGCTCCTGGAACCAGATGGCCTGGTGGGTCTTGCCGTTGTTGACGAACTCGGCGCTCAGCACGCGGCCGCTGGACAGAGGCTCGCCGTCGGCTTCCAGGGTTTCGTACACCACCGAGAAGCGGTCGCCCTTGCGCAGCGAGCGGCGGAAGTCGATATTGCCCGAGAACAGTTCGGCCACCTGCACGGCCACGGCATCGGGGATGTTCGACGCGTCGGTGGCGGCAAACAGCGAACTGTGGATGATGCCGCCCGCCAGACGGCTGTTGGTCGTCATCTTGGCGGTTTCGATGCGGGTCGCAAACTTGTTGTCGCCCGTGCGTTCGACGATCAGGCGGCGGAAGTTGCCGCTGTCGTCCGGCACCCAGCGCACCGTCAGGCGGATCAGGCGGTGGTCGTCGGTGGTCTCTGCCGACACGATGCGGCCGGTGCGACCCAGCACGTTCTGGCGCACCGGCGTGTCGCTGCGCATGAAGGCGGCGGCGGCCGGGTCGGCCACGCCCATGCGCTGCAGCAGCGACTCGGGGGTGTCGCTGCTGCGCACCTGTTCGGAGCGGAACAGCGAAAAACTGGGCGCATCCAGCTGGCCCAGCACCATGTTTTCGGCCAGCGATTCGACCGGGTAGTTCACCATGCGCACCGGCAGCTCGGCCGGGTCGGGTGCGAAGGAGGCCACGGCAAATGCGCCGCCGCCGCCCGTCAGCAAAATGGCTGCGACGGCGGCGGTGATGCGTTTGGGATGTTGTTGGATCGTGCGGGACAGCCGGTCAAGCAAAGCGATGCTGGCGGTGCGGACCGTAGTGAGGCCGTGAATCAAAGGTCTATCCCCAGGGTGATTGCGGATCCGTGGCACACCCCCGGTGTGAATGCGGGGCGGGGCCAGGAGCACAGACTGTCAGGCTGCAGCCATTCGACAGGTTGATGAAAAACAGGTCGAAACGGCGGGCCCACTAGAATCCGCCTCTGCAATGTGGGCTGAAGTATAGCGGTGCATGCTGTCTAGACATCCCAAAAAACCCTTATGAATCAATCTGCTGTTACAACAACCCCGGTCTCTGATGGTGTAAGACAAGCCCTCGAAATCTCGCTGCGCGGCGTGCAAGAGCTGCTGCCACAGGACGAATGGGTCAAGAAGCTGGCGCGTTCGGAGGCCACGGGCCAGCCGCTGCGTATCAAGCTGGGTCTGGACCCCACGGCCCCCGACATCCACATCGGCCACACAGTGGTGCTGAACAAGATGCGGCAACTGCAAGATCTGGGCCACCAGGTCATCTTTTTGATCGGTGACTTCACCAGCCTGATCGGCGACCCCTCGGGCCGCAACAGCACCCGCCCGCCGCTCACGCCCGAGCAGATCAAAGTGAATGCCGAGACCTACTACAAGCAGGCCAGCCTGGTGCTGGACCCGGCCCGCACCGAGATCCGCTACAACAGCGAATGGAGCGAACCCCTGGGCGCCACCGGGATGATCCAGCTGGCCGCCAAGTACACCGTGGCGCGCATGATGGAGCGCGACGACTTCCACAAACGCTTCACCACCGGCCAGTCCATTTCGGTGCATGAGTTCCTGTACCCGCTGATGCAGGGCTACGACTCGGTAGCCTTGAAGAGCGACCTGGAGCTGGGTGGCACCGACCAGAAGTTCAACCTGCTCATGGGCCGCCACCTGCAGCAGGAATATGGCCAGGAGCCGCAGTGTGTGCTCACCATGCCGCTGCTGGTGGGACTGGACGGCGTGGACAAGATGTCCAAGTCCAAGAACAACTACATCGGCATTGCCGAGGACGCCAACACCATGTTTGCCAAGGTGCTGTCGATCAGCGACACCCTGATGTGGGACTGGTACACGCTGCTGTCGTTCAAGAGCCTGGCCGACATCGCCGCGCTCAAGGCGGAGATCGCTGGCGGGCGCAACCCCAAGGACGCCAAGGTGATGCTGGCCAAGGAGATCACCACGCGCTTCCACAGCGCGGCTGCCGCCGATGCGGCCGAGCAGGACTTCATCAACCGCAGCAAGGGCGGCGTGCCGGATGAGATCCCCGAGGTGAGCGTGTCTGGCGCGCCGTTGGGCATCGGTGCGCTGCTCAAGCAGGCCAACCTGGCCCCCTCGACCAGCGAGGCCAACCGCCTGATCGACGGCGGCGGCGTGCGCGTGGAAGGCAGCGTGGTCAGTGACAAGGGCCTGAAGCTGGACGCCGGCACCTACGTGGTGCAGGTGGGCAAGCGCAAGTTTGCACGGGTGACTTTGGCCTGATTTGGGGGTCAAAACAGCCGCAAGCGCTAGAAGAATAAGCGCTGATAGCTATCAAAATGAAAGCGCTGAGGCCGCAGGGCCCAGCGCTTTTTTCATGACCCGTCCAGGTTGTCGTTCAGGTCCGGATCGGGCACATCGCCAATTGCCTGGCGGGTGGCCTCGGCCTGCACCTGCAACCAGGCGCAGAAGGCCTTGAT
Organism: Acidovorax sp. GW460-11-11-14-LB4; assembly: GCF_059423685.1. NCBI lineage: Bacteria > Pseudomonadati > Pseudomonadota > Betaproteobacteria > Burkholderiales > Comamonadaceae > Acidovorax > Acidovorax sp. GW460-11-11-14-LB4. The sequence goes on from NZ_JBWKYJ010000011.1 coordinate 69,163, forward strand.
CTCCGGCCGTTGCGCGCTGCGCGGCCCCACCATAAGCCAGTAGGCCAGGGGCGAGTCGATGCGGTGGCCGGGCAGCACCTCCACCAGGTCGCCCGAGGCCAGGGCATCGGCAATCAGTGGCATGCGTGCCAGCGCCAGGCCCTGGCCGGCCAGCGCGGCCTGCACGATCTGGTGGGCGTAGTTGAAGTACAGCCAGCGCTGGGGCTGTAGCTTGGTCAGGTCGCGGGTGTCGAACCAGCGGCGCCAGCTCAGGTACTCCAGGTAGTGCGTGCGGTGGGCGTCGCCCGCCTCGATCAGGGTGAACTGCGCCACATCGGCGGGGGTGCGCAGCGGCTTGCCGCTCTTGAGCAGCCAGGGGCTTGCCACCACGGCCAGTTGCTCGCCAAACAGGCGGATGCCGCCCTGCGTGGCCCCGGCCGGCATGGCATAGCGCAGGGCCAGGTCCACGTCCGAGGTTTCCAGGTCCACCTGCACGTCGCTCGCATCAATGCGGATGTCGATGCCCGGGTTGTCGCGCTGGAACTCCTCCATGCGCGGGATTAGCCACATCGATGCAAAGCTGGCCCAGGTGGTGATGGCCACGCTGCGGCGCCCCGCCGTTTGGCGCACCAGGCGCACGGCGGCGTCCATGCGCTCCAGCGCCGGGCCCACGGCGCGCTGCAACTGTGCGCCCGCGCTGGTCAGCTCCACCGCGCGTGTGTGGCGCAGGAACAGGGGCACGCCCACCTCTTCTTCCAGCGCCTGGATCTGGCGGCTCACGGCCGACTGGGTAAGGGCCAGCTCGTCGGCGGCCGCGCGAAAGTTCAGGTGTTTGGCCACGGTCAGAAAGGCGCGCCAGTGCCCTGTGGCCACGGGCCGGGTGCGCAAGACGGCGGGAGAGTATTCGGCAGAGGTCATGGCAGTGATCCTGAGTGCGATTCATGCGTTGACGGAATGAATAGCGTACCTTGTTTTCATTGGACTGTGTACGGTGTAAAGCGCACTATCCAGGCTCCTCAACACGTTTTACTGAAGCCAAGGAGCTTGTCATGTCCCCCCGCAACGTTCTGGAATCGCAACAATCCGTCCACGCCGCCACGGCTGGCCGTCGCGCGGCCGGTTGCTGGAAGCTGGCCACAGGCCAGGCCTTGTCATTGCACCCAGACACCCATGGCGTGCTGCAGATCGCCCAGGGGCAGGCGTGGGTCACCTTGCGTGGCGTTCTGGCGGACATGCCGGGCGCCGCTGTGGACCACGTGCTGCAGCCCGGCCAACAGCTGACGGTTGCGCCAGGGCAGCATGTGGTGATGGAAGCCTGGACCGGTTCCGGCTGCGCGGAGCCGGTGGCTTTCCGCTGGGACGTCGTGGCAGCCCCCGCTCTGGCGCAGTCCGCCAGCACAGCCGCCAGGGATTGGGAATGTGGCGTCGTGCAGCCGCTGCGCGATCTGGGGAAGGCGCTAGGGCAAGGCGGACGCGCCCTGGGCACGGCGCTGGCGGGTGTGGCGGGCGCGGGCGGCCGGTTTGCCGTCGGCTTCGCCCGGTTTGCTCTGCTTCGGATAGCAGCGCCGCTACAGCGCAGGCCGGTGTGAACAGCTCATGCAGGAAAAGCATCAATCGGTGCCGTGCTTTTCATTGGACGTTGTTCTGCAACCAGCGCACCATACGGTCATATTAGGGTTAACCCGGAGAAAGCCATGACAACCTCTCACGCTCTTCATGTGTTTGCATCTTCCCGCGCCACGGGCGCTGCCGCCGGTGAGACGGGACATGTGGCCGCAGGCGCCGCCGTCACCCTGGCCCCCAAGGCCGCGATGACCCTGCGCATTGCCGAAGGCCAGGCCTGGGTCACGCTGGGCCAGGGCCTGGGCGATGGCAGCGACGTGTTTCTGTGCGCTGGTCAGTCGCTGCCTGTGGCGGCAGGCCAGGCGGTGGTGGTCGAACCCCTGAACGGCCGCCGCCTGCAATACCGCTGGGTGCGTGGCGATGCCGCCGATGCGCGCCCTGCCACGTGGTGGCGCCGTGCGTCGGTGGGCAATGGGGCGCCCGCCTGGGGCGACGCCTGCTGCGCTTGACATGATCCCAGGGGCGTCTTGCCCCGGGTGATGTGACTTGTTAAGAACGGCCAGTGTTTGTGACGCAAGCGCTGGCTGTTCTTTTTTACTTCGAGGGGCTGGATGTGTTGTCCAGCCAGTCCGTCAGCTGCGTCTGCAGCGTCACCATCAGCTCATTCGACAACGCGGGTTGCGCCGCTGCCGTGGCGCGGGCCAGCACCATCCCCCCCACCATGGTGGCCAGCACATGGATCGCGCGGGCGCGGTCTTGTAGCGATGGGGTGGCGCCGCCGCCGGCATCGGCAGCGCCGTCAGCCAGCAGCTGGGCAAACCGCTGGATGTTGCGCTCGATGCCCTGGGCAAACACTTCGGATAACCCGCCGCCCGCCCGCGCGGCGTCCACCGCCAATGCGGCCACGGGGCAGCCTGAGCCCGGCGCGTCGCGGTGTTCAGGTGAGAGGTAGCGCTGGATGCGGTCGCCCACCGTGGCGTGGGGCCGCTCGCCGTCCAGCACGGGGATGGACCAGTCGAACGCCTTGGTGCACGCCTCCTGCACCAGCACATCCTTGGACGCGAAATGCCGGTACAGCCCGCCATGCGTAAGCCCGGCATCCCGCGTGATGTCGGCCACCCCTACGCCGGTCAGCCCCCGCTCGCGGTACAGGCGGGCCGCCGCGTCCAGGATGCCCTGCCGGTTTTCTGCGGCCTGTGCTTTGGAAACCTTCATGGAAGCCTCTTATTGATTGCGGTCGTACGCAAAAATGGGTTTGCAGTTTATGATGACGATTGCAATCATAAAGGTGCAGAACCTCTGTGCCCCAACTGTCTGACGAGGTGAATTCATGAAAAAAGCGAGTGGTATGAGCAGCAACGAGGTGGTGGCCTGATGCGCCGCGTGGTGGTCACAGGCATGGGCCTGGTGTCGCCGCTGGGCTGCGGTGTAGAACTGGCGTGGCAGCGCTTGCTGGCTGGGCGCTCCGGCCTCTCGCGCTTGCCGGACGCGGTGACAGAAGGCATTGCCGCCAAGGTCGCCGGGCAGGTTCCCGGCATAGCGCAAGACCCCGAGGGCGGCTGGGATGTGGACGCCATTGTCTCGTCCAAAGACCAGCGCAAGATGGACCGCTTCATCCCCTTTGCGCTGGGCGCGGCGCAGCAGGCGCTGGCGCAGGCGGGCTGGCCACCGGCCGACGAGCGGGCGCGTGAGCGCACGGCCACGGTGATCGCCTCGGGCATCGGCGGCTTTGGTGCGATTGCCGAGGCCGTGCGCACCACCGATACGCGCGGGCCGCAGCGGCTGTCGCCGTTCACGGTGCCGTCGTTCCTGGTCAATCTGGCGGCGGGGCAGGTGTCGATCCGCCACGGGCTCAAGGGACCGCTGGGGGCTCCGGTCACTGCGTGCGCCGCCAGCGTGCAGGCGATTGGCGATGCCGCACGCCTGATCCGCAGCGGCGAGGCCGATGTGGCCGTGTGCGGCGGCAGCGAGGCCGCTATCGACCGTGTGAGTCTGGGCGGTTTTGCGGCGGCCAAGGCCTTGGGTACGGCCTTCAACGACATGCCTGAGCAGGCATCGCGCCCGTTCGATGCGCAGCGCGACGGCTTTGTGATGGGCGAGGGCGCAGGCATGCTGGTGATCGAGGCGCTGGACCATGCCTTGGCGCGCGGCGCACAGCCGTTGGCCGAGCTGGTGGGCTACGGCACGTCGGCCGACGCGTACCACATCACCTCCGGCCCCGAAGATGGTGACGGCGCCGCGCGCAGCATGTGGGCCGCGCTGGCGCAGGCAGGGCTCACGGCCCAGGACGTGCAGCATCTGAACGCACACGCCACGTCCACCGGTGTGGGTGACCGGGGCGAGCTGGCCGCCATTCGCAGGGTGTTCGGCGCGGGTGCGCAGGTGGCCATCAGTTCGACCAAGTCGGCCACCGGGCACCTGCTGGGGGCGGCGGGCGCTGTGGCCGCCATCTTCACCACCCTGGCGCTGCGCGACCAGGTGGTGCCTGGCACGCTGAACCTGCACACGCCCGATGGATTGGCCGAGGGGCTGGACCTGGTGGCCCTGCAGCCCCGGCCGATGGCGCTCACGCATGCCATGCTCAACGGGTTTGGTTTTGGCGGCGTGAATGCCACGCTGATCCTGCGGCGCTGGTTGCCCACGGCTTGAGGCTGGCAACGCGGACCCAGGCGCCGCACGGTGTGCAAAGGGCGCCGGGCGGCGCCTGTTCAGATCACGAGTTCTCCGCGCATGGCTTCAAACGCGGCCAGTGCCGCTTCACCATCGAGCCGCTCCATGCGGGCCAACGCATCGGCGTCTTCCACCGTGCTGAACGCCAGGCTGAACTGCTGAAACCGCCGCCCCGCCAACGGGCCGTTGTGCACCACCTCCACGTTCACATGGCGCGGGTCGTTGCGGATGCGTTCGATGAGCTTGAGCACAGCCTTCTGCGGGCCTTCGAGCTGCTGGCAAAAGCGCTGGCCGTCAAAGATCAGCAGGCCCGTCACGTCCAGCTCGGCGTTGACCTGGCGCGCCTTCGCGGCAATCTCTGCCACGACGGCGGTCGGCTGGTCGGGCGCCAGCGTGCTGACGTAGAGAACTTCGTAAAGGGCGGAGCTGATTTTCATAAGTAGCGCCCAATGTAGAAGCCCCGGCTGCGCGGTGCAATGTCAAAAGACATAGGCGCGGCAGGCGTTGCGGGGCGGCTGCACAGCTTCGCGGTCACGGCCCGGGTCCCTAGAATGGCGCCACCATGAACGTCTCCCTGCCGCCCCATGCGTGTCCGCCCGCCTGCCAGCAATGCCGCTTGCGCAAAACGGGGGCCTTCACGGCCGTGAAGCCGGAGGTGCTGGATTTCATCGAAGGCTTTCGCACCGACAGCCTTGCCGTGGAAGCGGGCGGCGCGCTGGTGCGCGAGAACCAGACCAACGCCAAGCTGTTCACGCTGTATTCGGGCTGGGCGTTTCGCTACAAGACGCTGAGCGACGGGCGCCGCCAGATCCTCAACTTCCTGCTGCCCGGCGACTTGGTAGGCCTGCAGCAGGAGTTTGGCGATGTGTCGGCCCACGGCATCGAGGCGCTGACCGACTGCTCGCTGTGCGTGTTCCAGAACGACAGCCTGTGGGCGCTGTTTCGCGAGCACCCGCGCCTAGGCTACGACATCACCTGGCTGTCGGCGCACGAAGAGGGCCATGTGGACGACAACCTGCTCACCGCCGGCCGCCGCAACGCCACCGAGCGTGTGGCCATGCTGCTGATGCACCTGTACCGCCGGCTCGACCGTATCGGGCTGGTGGAAGATGGCTCGGTGGCGTTCCCGCTCAACCAGCAGCACATTGCCGACGCACTCGGGCTGTCGCTGGTGCACACCAACAAGACGCTGCGGCGCCTGTCCATGCTGGGCCTGCACGAGCTGAAAAACGGGCGGCTGCGCCTGCTCAACACCCGCGCGCTGGCGCGCATTGCTGAGTATTACGACACCCCGCCACGCTTGATGCCGCTGCTGTAGGCCGCGCTGGCTCGTGCATGCGACAAAAATCGTATGCCAGGGGCCGAAGGCGCCTATAGTGAAAGCGCTAGCAGCTATCAAATAAATAGCACTGCGTGCGCTGCGGATGGCAGCACGATAATCCCCGCCATGCACGCGAGCGTGCCTTGGCCGCGCTCACCACACCGATCTGTTTATGACCCCACTCGACATCCTCATCATGGCGGCCGGCAAAGGCACGCGCATGAAAAGCCGCATCCCCAAAGTGCTGCAGCGCCTGGCCGGGCGCCCGCTGCTGCACCACGTGCTGGACCAGGCCGCGCACCTGCAGGCCCGCAGCGCCATCGTCATCACCGGCCATGGTGCTACAGAAGTAGAAGCAGCTACCGCAAGCACGAATAGCGCTACCGGCACTTTTGACCTGAAGTTTGTGCGCCAGGAGCCCCAGCTGGGCACCGGCCACGCCGTGCAGCAGGCCGTGCCGCACCTGCGCGACGACGGCACGGCCGTGGTTCTGTCGGGCGATGTGCCGCTGACGCAAGCCGACACCCTGCGTGCCCTGGTGGCTGCCAGCGAAGGCGGCAAGCTGGCCCTGCTGACGGTGACCCTGCCCGACCCCACCGGTTATGGCCGCATCGTGCGCAATACATCGGATGCCGTGCAAGGCATCGTCGAACACAAGGATGCGAGCGACGCCCAGCGCGCCATCACCGAGGTCTACAGCGGCATCATGGCCGTGCCCGCGCGGCTGCTCACGCCCTGGCTGGCGCGGCTGACCAACCACAACGCCCAGGGCGAGTACTACCTCACCGACATCGTCGCCATGGCCGTGGCCGATGGTGTGCCCGTGGTGGCCCACCGCATCACCGACGCGCTGCAGGTGGCGGGCGTCAACAGCCCGCTGCAACTGGCCGAGCTGGAGCGTGCCCACCAGCTGCGCCAGGCCCGAGCCTTGATGGAGCAAGGCGTGCGCCTGGCCGACCCCGCCCGCTTTGACCTGCGCGACGACACCCGCACCGGAGTGCGCGGCGAGCTGGTCTGCGGGCAGGACGTGGAGATCGACGTGAACTGCGTCTTCACCGGCCGCGTGGAGCTGTGCGAGGGCGTGAGCATTGGCGCGAACTGCTGCATTGCCAATGCGCGCATCGCAGCAGGCGCGGTGATCCACCCCTACACCCACATCGACGGCGAAAAGGCTGGAGCCACCGTTGGCGAGGGCGCGCTGATCGGCCCCTTTGCCCGCCTGCGCCCCGGCGCCCAACTGGGCCGCGAAGTGCACATCGGCAACTTTGTCGAAGTGAAGAACAGCACGCTGGCCGACGGCGCCAAGGCCAACCACCTGGCCTACCTGGGCGACGCCACGGTGGGCGAGCGCGTGAACTACGGCGCGGGCAGCATCACCGCCAACTACGACGGCGCCAACAAGCACCGCACGGTGATCGAGGCCGACGTGCATGTGGGCAGCAACTGCGTGCTGGTGGCGCCTGTGACCATTGGCGCTGGCGGCACGGTGGGCGGCGGCAGCACCATCACCAAGAGCACGGCGCCCGGCGCGCTGAGCGTGGCGCGGGGCAAGCAAGTCAGCATTGCCAACTGGTCCCGCCCGAAAAAATGAAGCCCCCCCTGAGTCGCTTCGCGCCTTCCCCCTCCAGGGGGACGACAGCCTTTGCTGCGGGGCGGCCCTTGCTGGCTGTCCTCGCCTGCGCCTCCGTCTTCGTGCGTAGCGCGTTGGCGCCTCGTTGTGCCGTGCACGCTTCTGTGGCCTGCGGCAGGACATGAAAGTGGCTGGTGCAGACATGACCCCCGAACAGCTGCGAGCCGAACTGGCCCGCAGTCAGCAGCAGGTGGCCGATATGGCGGCTGCGCAAGAGGAGTTCTTGCGCGCCGTGTCGCACGACCTGCGCGCGCCGCTGCGGCATGTGACGTCTTACGGAACGCTGGTGCGAGAGGTGTTGGGCGACCTGCCGCCCGAGGTGGTGCAGGGTGCTGAGGTGCAAGAGGCCCTGGGCTTCCTCGCCACCATGGACCACTCGGCTCGGCGCATGGGGCTCATGATCGACGGCCTGCACGCCCTGGTGCGTGCCAGCCGTGCGCCGCTGCGCCTGCAGCCCGTGCTGCTGACCGATGCCTTTGCCCAGGCGCGCGCCACACTGGCCCCGGCCGAGGCCGGACGCGCGGTGGAATGGCGGGTGGGTGCCGATTTGCCCACGCTGTGGGCCGACCCGACGCTGCTGCAGGATCTGCTGGTGCAACTGCTGGGCAACGCCCTCAAGTTCACGCGCTCCGTGGCGCACCCGTGCATCACGGTGTCGGCGGACGCGGCACCCGCAGGCCAGTGCGCCTTCACCGTGCAGGACAACGGCGTGGGCTTTGACCTGGCGCGCGCGGGCAGCTTGTTTGGCGTGTTCCAGCGCCTGCACCGCGAGACAGAGTTCGAGGGCGTGGGCACAGGGCTCGCGCTGTGCCGTGCCATTGCGCAGCGCCACGGCGCACAGATCAGTGTGACGGCGGTGCTGGGGGGCGGTTGCACGGTGCGGGTGCAGTGGCCGGTGAGTCCCGCAGTTGCCGCCGACGAGTCCTGAACCTGCACGCAGTGCTGGTGGCTACACCGCCGGCACCAGCGCTGGCTCCATGCATCCCGCCACCTGATTGCGTCCGCCGTTCTTGGCGACGTACAGCGCCGCATCCGCCGCGTCGATCCACGCACGCAGGCTGCTGTGGCGGTGGTCGGCCGGGGCCACGCCGATGCTGCTGGTGATGCGCAATTCGGGCAGGCTGCGCAGGCGCACGCCTTCGGTCTGCTCGCGGATGCGCTGGGCAATGGCCAGGGCGTCCCGGGCCTGCATGCCGGGCAGCACGATGGCGAACTCGTCCCCGCCGTAGCGCCCCGCGCAGTCGCCTGCGCGCACGTTGCCCCGCACCACATGGGCCAGCGCGCGGATCACCTCGTCGCCCACGGTGTGGCCGTAGGCGTCGTTGATCTCCTTGAAATGGTCGATGTCCAGCATCAGCATGCAGGCGGGCTCGTCGGTGGTGTGGTGGCGGCGCAGTGCGGCCTCTGCCTGCTCTTGCCAGTGGCCGCGCCCGAACAGGCCGGTCAGCGCGTCCACACGGCGCAGCTCGTCCAGCATCTGGTTCTGGCGCGCAGACTGCCGGATGAGCTGGTAGCTGACCACGCTGACCGACAGCGTGTGCAGCGACATCACCGGCAGGCAGGCCACCATCACGCTCATGGAGGTCTCGGGCGCCCAGTGCAGGCCCATGACCACTGTGCTGGCGGCGCCGGCCGCCAGCATCACCCACAGGGCGCGCGCCCACAGCCCCCGGATGCCGGTCGTGATCTTGTCCACCATGGTGAGGGTGAGCAACATCACGCTGGGCAGCAGGTTGAAGTGCATCAGCGGAACCAGCGCAGCGACCAGCGCCGAGTCGATGAGCAGGTTGCGCACCTCGGCGGCATAGGGGTCGGTGGCGCGGCGGGTGAGCAGGTAGGCCACATGCGGCCACACCAGCGTGGCCAGCAACAGCGCCGTCCAGGCCAGGGGGGATGCCTGGCGCTCCCACAGCACCGTCGCCACCACCATCCCGCCCAGCCCCATGCCCAGGATGCGCAAGGGGTAGATGCGGCGTGGCATCTGGCGGCGGGGCGTCGGCATGGGGTGCAGGAGAAGGGCGGTGCTGCCACGCGGGCATCCACCGGCCAGGTAGGTTGAAAGTGCGGGGGAGCTTACAACGCCCGGTCAGGCGATACCAGCAAGAAATGACCGTGGTCCATTCCCATCAGTCGCATGGATGACGTTGCTGGGTTGTGGGATGCGCTGCCGGGCCTGTCAGGGGCGGGGCTGCGGGGCGAGGTGGTGAGAGGGCGCCGGTGAGCATTCAGGTGAGTTTGCTAACAAATTGATAGCGGCTAAGGCATATCAATCTAGCGCTACCGGTACTTTTGTCTCAAATTTGGCCCGCCGGGTCGCGAAGAACGCCTTCACATTGCGCACGTTGGCGTCACCCGTGAACAGCCGCTGTGACAGCGCCAGGTAGCCCGGCATGTCCCGCGTGTGCACCACCAGCACAAAGTCGGGCCCCGGCGACACGCGCCAGCACTGCTGCACCGCGGCCTCCTGCACGGCGCGGGCTTCGAACGCGTCGAGTTGTTCTGTGCCCTGGCGGTCCAGCGACACCTCCACGATGCACCCCAGCCCATGGCCCTGCAGCGTTGCCAGCCGGTCGGGCTGCAGGATGGCCACTTGCCGCTCGATCAGCCCCACATCATGCAGGCGCTTGACCCGGCGCAGGCAGGTGGGCGGGGACACATGCACCTGTTCGGCCAGGGCCTGGTTGCTTTGTGCGGCATCGGTTTGCAGCAGGTTGAGCAGCTGGAGATCGATCGCATCGAGAGATATAGATTCCATTAATTGATAAAAAAATGAATGAAAATTTCACCGGTATGAATTTGTGAAATTTAAGTTCATTTTTGTGCAAATATCAATGAATAATTTTTCTCTTTGCTGCCTACGATCGCCCCATCGAATCCAACCCAAGGGCAACCACCATGTGCGGCATCGTCGGCGCAGTCTCCACGCGCAACATCGTTCCCATCCTCGTGCAGGGCCTGCAGCGGCTTGAATACCGGGGCTATGACTCCTGCGGCGTGGCCGTGCATGCGTCCAGCCTCGACGCCACGCGCCCTGCCGGCCTGCAGCGCGCCCGCAGCACCGCCCGCGTGGCCGAGCTGCTGGAGCAAGTGAGCACCGAGCACATCGACGGCGCCACTGGCATCGCCCACACCCGCTGGGCCACGCACGGCGCGCCCGCCGTGCACAACGCCCATCCGCATTTCAGCCACGGCACGGGCGCAGACGCGCAGGTCCAAGGCGCAGGTCGCGTGGCGCTGGTGCACAACGGCATCATTGAAAACCACGAAGAACTGCGCAAGGCACTGCAGGCACGCGGCTATGTGTTTGCGAGCCAGACCGACACGGAGGTCATCGCCCATCTGGTGGACAGCCATTACAGCGGCGACCTGTTCGAAGCCGTGCAGGCCACCGTGGCCGAACTGCACGGCGCCTACGCCATCGCCGTCATGCACAAGGACGAACCCCACCGCGTGGTGGGGGCACGCGCCGGGTCCCCATTGATCCTGGGGGTGGGCAAAGACGCCACCGCTGGCGCATCTGCGTCGCGCGAGCACTTTCTGGCCAGCGACGCCATGGCCCTGGCAGGCGTCACCGACCAGATCATCTATCTGGAAGAGGGCGACCTGGTGGACCTGCAGCTGGGCCGCTACTGGATCGTAGGCAAGAACGGCAACGCGCTGACCACCGAGCAGCGCCCAGTGCGCACCGTGCTCGCCCACAGTGGCGCGGCCGAGCTGGGGCCTTATCGCCACTACATGCAAAAGGAAATCTTCGAGCAGCCGCGCGCCATCGCCGACACGCTGGAAGGCCTGGCCGGCATCGTGCCCGAGCTGTTCGACGGCGCAGGCCAGCATGGCCAGCCCGGCGCGGCCGCCTGGCGTGTGTTCAAGGAGATCGACAACGTGTTGATCCTGGCCTGCGGTACGAGCTACTACAGCGGCTGCACCGCCAAATACTGGCTGGAAGACATTGCTGGCATCCCCACGCAAGTGGAAGTGGCCAGTGAATACCGCTACCGCACCAGCGTGCCCAACCCGCGCACCCTCGTTGTCACCATCAGCCAAAGCGGCGAAACCGCCGACACGCTGGCCGCCCTGCGCCACGCGCAGTCGTTGGGCATGCAGCACACGCTCACCATCTGCAACGTCGCCACCAGCGCCATGGTGCGCGAATGCAAGCTGGCCTACATCACGCGCGCCGGGGTCGAGATCGGCGTGGCCAGCACCAAGGCTTTCACCACCCAGCTGGCAGGCCTGTTCTTGCTGACGCTGGCGCTGGCCCAATCCAAGGGGCGTTTGAACGACGAGCAGGAAGCTGCGCACCTCAAGGCCATGCGCCACCTGCCTGTGGCCCTGCAGGCCGTGCTGGCGCTGGAGCCACAAATCATCAGCTGGGCCGAAGACTTTGCGCGCATGGAAAACGCGCTCTTTTTGGGCCGGGGGCTGCACTACCCCATCGCCCTCGAAGGTGCCCTGAAGCTCAAGGAAATTAGCTACATCCACGCCGAGGCCTACCCGGCCGGCGAACTCAAGCACGGCCCCCTGGCCCTGGTGACCAGCGCCATGCCCGTGGTCACCGTAGCACCCAACGACACCCTGCTCGAAAAGCTCAAGAGCAACATGCAGGAAGTCCGTGCGCGCGCGGGTGTGCTGTACGTGCTGGCTGATGCCGACACCCGCATCGAGAGCAGCGAGGGCATCCACGTCATCCGCATGCCCGAGCACTACGGCCCCTTGAGCCCGCTACTGCATGTGGTGCCGCTACAGCTGCTGGCGTACCACACGGCCTGCGCGCGGGGGACGGATGTGGATAAGCCCAGAAATTTGGCCAAGAGCGTCACGGTGGAGTGACTTGTCGAACGGACCGCTTTGTTTTCCTTAATTGACTAAAGTTATGGACTTTTTCATGTATAAAAATTAGATTTCAACAATTATTTTTCGATTGTGGGAATTTTCTACAAATTTGACTCATGCACTGTGGGTCGTAAAGATAGCTCTGCAGCCTGTAGATAAAGCCCCAAGGGTACCTGTCACCGGAAGCGGTTCGGACGGACGCATGAACGACAAGGAGTCGTGAATCCACGCACTACCTCGGGCTCAACAGGCTGGACGTCAAACCACACGTTCCTGAATTTGGCAAGCGTTCGCGCACCGCCATGAAGTCGGCCGAGGTCTTCACCCCCGAAGCAAAGAAGTCAGACCAATCGGTTGGACGCGGGGTCAACACCAGCCTCTCGCCATCGCGGCGGATGAACACCTCACGGACGGAATCGGCAAACCTGAATCCGGGCGGCAACACTACCGTCTGGGAGCCATTGCTCCAGCCGACGCGGGCTATCAGCAAAGGGTTGGTGGTGTGCTTTTTCGGCATGTCATCCTCCAGCAAAAAGACTGCTTATGCGAACAACTGCCCCCTTCGGCAGATCCTCATTGGCCACTGCCTGAAGCACCGATATCTGCGCAGGAGATAGCGGCCCATCGTCGGTATTCTGGGTAATTAAAGTCGTAAACACGCAATTAAAGTCGTAAACAAGCATCTAGGGAAATCCTGCAAAACCCCCCGCAGTGTTTGGTACATGTCAGCATGCAATGGCATCCTCACAGGCCATGAAGCAAAGCAGCCTTGACCTGAATCTGAGCACCAAGAAGACCCGCAAACAGGAACTGCTGGTCCAGATGGATCGGGTGGTTCCCTGGGCTGCATTGATCGATGTCATTGCCCCGTACTACCCCGAGGGCAAGAACGGCCGCCCACCCTTTGCCCTGGAGACTGTTGACGCCGACCGAAAACTGAGCCACTTTTTGGTGTGATGCCGACCTAAAACTGAGCCAGGTGTTTTACCTACCCTGCTGTTTTGTGCAGCAAGGGAATGAAGAGGGTGATCACCATGGACATGATTGGCAAGATACGGCGGATGCACCGCCGGGACAAGAAGACGAAGCGGGAGATATCGAGGGCCACGGGCCTGTCGCGCAACACGGTGGCCAAGTGGCTGGACGAGGCGCAGCCGGTCGAGCCCAAGTACCGCCGGGAGGCGGCGAAGGCGACCAAGCTGTCGGCGCACGAGGCGGAGCTCAAGCAAGCCTTGAAGGCCGATGCCAAGCGGCCCAAGAAGGAGCGGCGCACGGCCAAGGCCTTGTTCACGCAGATCAAGGCAGCGGGCTACGAAGGTGGCTACACGCGGGTGACGGACTTCATCCGCAAGTGGCGCCAAGGTGAAGGCCAACAGGCGGCCTGCAAGGCCTTCGTGCCATTGACTTTCGAGCTTGGCGAGGCCTTCCAGTTCGACTGGAGCGAAGACGGCTTGCTGGTGGGCGGGGTGTACTACCGCATGCAGGTCTCGCACATGAAGCTGTGTGCCAGTGGGGCCTTCTGGCTGGTGGCCTACCCCAGCCAAGGCCACGAGATGCTGTTCGATGCGCACACCCGCAGCTTTGCAGCGCTGGGTGGCGTGGCACGCCGTGGCATCTACGACAACATGAAGACGGCGGTCGACAAAGTCAAGAAGGGCAAAGGCCGCGTGGTCAATGCGCGCTTTGCAGCCATGTGCGCGCACTATCTGTTCGACCCTGATTTTTGCAACCGTGCCAGCGGCTGGGAGAAGGGGCGCGTGGAGAAGGATGTGCAAGACAGCCGCCGTCGCATCTGGGTGGAGGCGGGGCAACGGCGCTTTGGCAGCTTTACCGAGCTCAATGCGTGGCTGGGCGAGCGCTGCCGGGCTCTGTGGCGAGAGCTGCGCCACCCGCAGCACAAAGCGTTCAGCATCGCCGAGATGCTGGAGCTGGAGCAAAGCCACCTGATGCCGATGCCGGTGGCCTTTGATGGCTATGTTGAGAACCCGGCCAAGGTGAGCAGCACCTGCCTGGTGACGGTGGCGCGCAACCGCTACTCGGTGCCCTGCGAATGGGCGGGGCAAATGGTCAGCACACACCTGTACCCGGCGCAGATCGTGGTGGTGGCCGGCGATGCTATGGTGGCCACGCACGAGCGCCTGAGCGATCGCAACCAGACCCGCTACGACTGGCAGCATTACGTGCCGCTGATCGAGCGCAAGCCGGGCGCGCTGCGCAACGGCGCGCCCTTTGCAGACCTGCCCGAGCCATTGCAGCGCATGCGCAAAGGCTTGCTGCACCAGGAGGGGGGCGACAGGGTGATGGCGCAGGTACTGGCCGAGGTGCCCAAGCAAGGGCTGGACGCCGTGCTGGTGGCGGTGGAGTTGGCCCTGGAGAGTGCGCCGCCATCGGGGCGGGTGAGCACCGAGCACGTCATCAACGTGCTCGGCCGCCTGCAAGCGCAGCCCCTGCCCGAGACGGTTGCGACCAACCTGCAAGTGAGCCAGACACCCCTGGCCGACACGGCGCGCTATGACAGCCTGCGCGCTGGCAGCGACATGCAGGAGGCCGATCATGCGTGAGCTGGACAAGGAGTTCAAAGAGCTGCGCCTGTACGGCATGGCCGGGGCCTGGGAGGACCTGGTCAAGCAAGGCGGCCACGCCACGCTGGAGAGCTCGCGCTGGCTGCTGGAGCACCTGCTGCAAGCGGAAGTCACGGACAGAGCCATGCGCTCAGTGAGCTACCAGATGCACACGGCGAAGTTCCCCGTGCACCGCGACCTGGCGGGCTTCGACTTCGAATGCTCGCCCGTGGACAAAAAGCTCATCGAGCAGTTGGCCAGCATGGCGTTCACCGAGCAGGCGCACAACGTGGTGCTGGTGGGTGGCCCCGGCACGGGCAAGACGCATCTGGCCACGGCCATCGGCGTGGCGGGCATCACGCGCCATGGCTCACGCGTGCGGTTTTACTCCACGGTGGACCTGGTCAACGCACTGGAGCAGGAGAAGGCCCAAGGCAAGGCAGGCCGCATCGCAGCGAGCTTGCAGCGCATGGACCTGGTCATCCTTGATGAGCTGGGCTACCTGCCCTTCAGCCAGGCAGGCGGCGCCTTGCTGTTCCACCTGCTGAGCAAGCTCTACGAGCAGACCAGCGTGATGATCACCACCAACCTGGACTTCAAGGAATGGTCCAGCGTGTTCGGCGATGCCAAGATGACCACGGCACTGCTGGATCGACTCACGCACCACTGCCACATCGTCGAGACGGGCAACGAGTCCCACAGGTTCATGCACAGCACAGCCGTGGCCAAGAAACGCATCAAGGCACGCGAACAGGCCAAGAAGGCTGAGCCGTTCTGAGCGGCTCAAGGGCAAGCCGCTACGGGCTTCGCCCTGCGCGGCTTACCCTCAACGGACGACCACCGAGCTCGATCACCAAGGAGACCAAAACCGACCCAAGGCACTACACTTATCCACAGCCGACCTTCACAGGTTGGCCATTAGCCCTGGCTCAAAATTCAATCGGCACGGTGGGGGTGCGGACGAAAACTTGGACTACTAGAAGGTAGTTCATGTATTCCTACGAAGACCGAATCCGAGCCGTTGAGC